>JBCNOX010000275.1:0-6883 GCA_039593645.1 Pseudoduganella sp. | reverse complement strand
TTGTCGGCGGCCAGGACTGCAGGAGCGGCAGCGGCCAGCGAAACGGCAAGGGCGGTGGCGAGAACGCGAAGTTTTTTCATGCAGCGGAGCATAAGCCAGTGCCAGGCGATACGCCAGCTTATAACTTTTTTACATGAGCGCAGCGCATACTTTCATCTGCTGGCTCTATACTTTCGCTGCAAAATTGGTCATTCCACTACAAGAAGTACATCCATGTCCCTTAATTACATCTGGTCCGGGTTTTTCCTCGTAGGCTTCGCCGCCGCCATCATCCAATGGCTGTTCATGGGCGATACGGAGATCTTCAAGAAGATCATCGATGGCACATTCGAGTCGGCCAAACTGGGTGTGATGGACATTGCGCTGCCGCTGGCCGGGGTGATGACGCTGTGGCTGGGCATCATGAACATCGGGGAAAAAGCCGGCGCCATCGGCTGGCTGGCCAGGATCATTTCGCCCTTCTTCTCGCGCATCTTCCCGGAAGTGCCGAAGGACCACCCGGCCACCGGCCACATGGTGATGAACTTCTCCGCCAACCTGCTGGGGCTCGACAACGCCGCTACTCCATTCGGCCTGAAAGCGATGGAAAGCCTGCAGACGCTGAACCCGAACAAGGACACCGCCAGCAACGCCCAGATCATGTTCCTGGTGCTGCACACCTCCGGCCTGACGCTGATTCCGCTGGCGATCATGGCGCAGCGCGCCATCCTCGGCGCAGCCGATCCGTCCGATATCTTCATTCCCTGCATGATCGCGACCTACGCGGCCACCATGACCGGCATCATCGCGGTCGGCATCCGCCAGCGCCTGAACCTGTTCGATCCGGTGCTGCTGGCCTGGATCGGCGGCATGACGGCGGCCATTGCGGGCCTGATCTGGTATTTCACCGCCTTCCTGACGCGCGACCAGATCGAGGTGGTGTCGAAAGTCGCCTCCAACCTGATCCTGATTTCGATCATTGCCGCCTTCATCATCGGCGCCTTGCTCAAGAAGGTGAACGTGTACGACGCCTTCATCGAAGGCGCGAAGGGCGGCATCCAGACGTCGCTGACGGTGATTCCTTACCTGGTCGGCATGCTGGTGGCGATCAGCGTGCTGCGTAATGCGGGCGTGTTCGGTCTGGTGATGGATGGCTTCAACTGGGTGTTCAATGCGCTGGGCCTGCGCACCGACTTCGTGCCTTCGCTGCCGACCGCGCTGATGAAGCCTTTCAGCGGCTCAGGTTCGCGCGCCATGATGATCGATGCGATGAAGACTTACGGCCCGGATTCCTTCGTCGGCCGCCTGGCTTGCATCTTCCAGGGCTCGGCGGATACTACCTTCTATATCGTGGCGCTGTATTTCGGCTCGGTCGGCATCCGTAAGACGCGCTACGCGATTTCCGCCGGCCTGATTGCGGATCTCGCGGGGGTGTTGACCGCAATTGCTGTAGCCTACGTGTTTTTCGGTTAAGGATTCAATGATGCGCCGCCTGCTTCTTGCCACTTTGTTTGCCGCTATCGGCGCTGCGGCCCACGCGGCGCTGCCGGAGCCGATCGCAAAGCTGGCTGCTGAAAAGGGCATCCCGCAAGAAGCGATCGGTGCAATGGTGCTGCGCGGCGACCAGGCGCTGGTGTCGCATGAGGCTACGCGCACGTTCACGCCGGCATCAATCATGAAGCTGTTCACGACCATGGTGGGACTGGAAGTGCTCGGCCCCCAATTCCGCGGCCGCACCGAGTTGCGCACAAGCGGCGCGGTGGTGGGCGGCGTGCTGCACGGCGACCTGGTGCTGCGCGGCGGTGCCGATGGCGACTTCACTGCCGACGCCTTCACGCACATGCTAGAGAAGCTGCGCACCAGGGGCATCCACAAGATCGACGGCAACCTGCTGCTGGACCGCCAGCTCTGGCAGCCCGCACGGACCGATGCCGGCGCTCCGCCGTTCGATGAGTCGCCTGAGGCCTACTACAACCTGATCCCGGATGCGCTGCTGCTGAACATGAACCTGCAGACACTGGACATCACTTCCGACGCGAAGTCGATCAAGGCCAGCGTGCTGCCTGAACTGGACAATGTGCGCGTGCGTTCCGAACTGACGCTGGTCGACCGCGATTGCGCCAAGTGGGAAGATGGCTGGAAGATTCCTGAGTACGTGCGCAATGGTTCGCACCTGACCGTGGTATTGAAAGGGACTTTTCCGCGCAACTGCAGCAAGACCAATGTAATCAACGTGCTGGACCGCACGGATTACGCTGAGCGCCTGTTCCGGGCAACGTGGGCGCGCCTTGGCGGCCAGTTCAATGGCCAGGCTTTCGAAGTCTCCGCCGAGCAGTCGCGTGCTTTCAATAGCGGAGATTCAACGCTGCTGGCCGAGCACGTGAGCCGCTCCCTGCCCGAGTTGGTGCGCGATACCAACAAGCTTTCGGACAACGGCCTGGCACGCACCATTTTCCTGAGCCTGGGCAGCCTGCAGGCCGATCCCGTGCTGGGCAGCCGTCCCCTGCCCGACGCGGCGCCGATGGAAATCCCCGGCGGCGCCGAGACAGCACCAGCGCCGATGACCACCAACGCCCGCTCGGAAATGGTGATCCGAAACTGGCTGCGCGCCCATGGCGTCGACGATAGCGGCATGGTGTTCGAAAACGGCTCCGGCCTGTCGCGCATCGAGCGCTTTAGTCCCGAGCAGATGGCCGGTCTCTTGAAAGCCGCACAGCAGTCGCTTTGGGCGCCGGAATTCCTGGCCAGCCTGCCGATTGCCGCCATCGATGGCACGATGAAGCGCCGCCTGAAGGAAAGTCCAGCGGCGATGCGCGCCCGCGTCAAAACCGGTTCGCTGAAAAACGTGATCGCCGTTGCCGGCTACGTCCCCGACGCCAATGGCCAGCAATGCATCGTGGTGGTCATGGTCAACCACGACCGCGCCGGCAACGGCAATGGCCGCGCGTTGACGGATGGCGTGATTGACTGGGTCTCGCGCAGCGCCGCACCGGAACCCGGGCCCGCACCAAGCACCCATTGAGGAGTTGATGATGAGTGAAACGAAACGATATTGGTTCCCAGCCAAACGCTATGGCTGGGGGTGGGGCGTGCCGGCCACCTGGCAGGGTTGGGTGGTGCTGGTTGCCTATGTGGTCGCGATGGTGGCAGGTGCGCTGGTGCTGAATCCAGCACGTTCGCCTTTGGGCTTCCTTGTCCTGACCACGGTTGCCACCGCGGTCTTTATCCTGGTTTGCTACCTCACCGGCGAACCACCGAGCTGGCGTTGGGGAAGTGATGGCAAGGCAAAGTAAGTGAGTTCCAGCAGCGGTGCTGGCGGTTGTTGTTGCGGTGGCGGCGTACTGGTATTGGTCGCCGCTGCTCGTTGTACACCAGATGAAGGAAGCGGTGCGGGTGCATGATGTCGAGGCGTTCAACAGCCACGTCGATTTTCCGGCGCTGCGGGAGAGCATGAAAGACGACATCGCCGGCAAGCCTGGCGACGATGCGCTCAGCGGGTTTGGGCGCTTGCTCGGTGGCGTCGTCGTCGATACGCTGGTTCGGCCGGAGGCGGTGATGTTCGTGCTGGAACATGGCGACTTTGCGAAGAAGCGCAACGGCAAGCTTGAGGAGCGCGATCGGGGCGAAGAGCCGGCATCCGGCGATACGAAACCGAAATGGGCCACCGAGCGCGATGGCGTCAACCGCTACATCGTCCGCAACGACAAGATCGCGCTGGTCTTCGTGCGCAACGGCTTTGCGGACTGGAAGTTGTCCGAACTGCGGCTATGAGCGCAGCACCTTGCGCGTCGCCCACACGATCGGCAGGCTGAACAGGAAGATATGCGACAGGATGTCCATGCCCCATGCGAAGGCATTGAAGGTCACCGGGCGCGGGAACGCCGATAGCGGCAGCACCACCAGCCGCATGGTGAAGAACACCAGCAAGCCGTAGCCGACCGCCGCCAGCAGCGGCTTGCTCGCCAGCGCCGGAATGCGGCGCGCGGCAAAGAAGAACAGCGCCATCCACCCAAAACTCAGGGCGAAATGGCAGGCCAGCCCGAACGCCGCAGCGGCCGTGCCGCCTGTGAAAGCCGCCTTACCGAGGGCTCCGCTGGCGACCACTTGCAGCAGCCGTTCCGGCGGCAGGCCGTTATAGCCGGCAAAGCTGATCGCGAACAGGATATCCAGCAAACCGCCCAGCGCACCGCCGGTCAGGATTGCTCGTGTGGTGGACCAAGGCTGCTGCATGGCGGGTATCTCCTTTATAGGACCTTGGTGTAATCGCGGCGCACTACTACGCGGTCGCCGCAGTCGAAATGCCACCATTCGCTGTTGATGCCTGAGAAGCCTGCCTGGAACATGGCATCGCGCAGCAACTGGCGGTTGGCGATTTGCGCGGCACTCAATTCACCGCTGGCGAGGTGCCGCGCTTCGAGTGCGGGGTGGGACAGTTCCGTCATGTCGTCGAAGCCCGTGCCCATGTCGAGTTCCTGGCCGGAGGGATCGAGGAGGGTGATGTCGACCGCCATGCCAAAGGAGTGGATTGAGCCGCGCTCCGGCGGCGCCAGGTACATTTGCAGGCTGGTGCCAGCCAGCGCGTCCCACAGCTCTTCCTGCACGCGGTGCGGGCGCAGGGCGTCCAGCAGCAGCACCTGGTAGCCGGGTGCGCGCTGCGCCAGGTAGCTGACCACGCGTTCGACGGCGGCCGCCGCATCGCGGTGCAGCCAGGCGCAATCCAGCGGCGAATACAGGTCGCGGCCGACGAAGTTGTCCGCCCCGGCATAGCGCAGGTCCACCGCGATTCCCGCGATGGTGCGCAGGTGGCGGAAATCGGGGCTGCCGGGAACGTCTTCGCTGCGAATGGTGTTGCTCATTACTTTCCTTGTTCCAGGCAGGCGCGCGCCATGCTGGCGATGGAGTCGGCCAGCTGGCGGGCGCCGTGAGACAGTGGAGCGTGGCTGTTCGTCAGCAGGAAAAGCTGGATCGGAATGGCCGGCGCCCACTGGCGCTGCTGTACCTTGCCCGGGTCGGCCGATGCCGCCGTGAACGGGTCGACCACGGCCAGGCCGGCGCCGGCTTCCACCAGCGAGCGGGCAATCTGGTAAGTCTGCACCGTGGTGCGGAAGTTGGGCTGGATGCCCTGCGCTTCGCAGGAAGCGACGATCATCTCGCCCAGCGGGTCGTTGTCGGCATGGCCGATCAGTTCACCGGTCAGGCCTTCCGCCGTCAGCGGCAGGCCGGCCTCATCGCCGCGCCAGGTGCCGGCCGGTGCGATCACCGTCATCACGCCTTCTGCAATCGGCTCGGCGATGATGCCAGGGTGGCGCGGGTCCTGCAGCGACAGCGCCATGTCGGCTTCGCCCAGGCGCAGCGTGTTGACGATTTCGGAGGTGTGGTGGGTGGCCAGTTCACAGCGGGTGCCGGGGAATTCCTTGCGCCATTCGCTCATGGCCTGCGGCAGCACGCTGATGGCGATGGTGGGCGTCGATACCAGCCGTACGGTTTCCACCGCACGGCCTTTCAGGCTGGCGGCCAGGCGGCGGATGCCTTGCAGCTCGCGGTGCAGTTTTTCGGTTTCGGCGAACAGCCGGTGCGCTTCCGGTTTCGGGTACAGCTTGCCTCGCACGCGCTCGAACAGGGGCATGCCCAGTTGCAGTTCGGCGTGCTGCAGCACCTTGGTCACGGCTGGTTGCGAAATATGCAGCACCTGGGCAGCGCCGCTGATGGTGCCGACCTGCATGATGGCGTGGAAAACTTCGATGTGACGCAACCGCATTGTCCTGGTTCCTCTTCCCCGGCGCCGCATCCCCTGCGGCATGTTGGCAGGATAGGGGAAAGCCGGCGGCCGTGCAAACCGCCTTACTGTTTTGGCTTGGGCGCGGTCAGCACGTCGAGGATGGCGGCGGATTCGGCGTCAGGCACGCCGTCCCATTTGCTGTTGCGGTACTTGGCCTGGAAGGTCACCAGCACATTGTGGGTTTCCGGGTCCAGCACGCCGGTTTGCGGCGTAGCGTAGCCGTGCTGGGCCAGCTTTTGCTGGAACCAGGCGATGTCGGGCAGCTGGGCTTCGTATTGCGGGCGCAGCGCGGCCACGGCATTGGCATCCGGCCAGGCGATCAGGCCTTCGTCGGCCAGGCGCTTCCACGGGAACATCGGGCCGGGGTCCTGCTTGCGCTGCGGCGCCACGTCGGCGTGGCCGAGGAAGTTTTCCGGTGCGATCTGGTGGCGTTCCTTGATCTGCTTGAGCAGGGCCACCAGCTGGTCGATCTGGCGCTCGCTGAAACCGTACCAGTGACGGCCGTCGGGCATGTCCTTGAAGCCGGGATTGACGATTTCGATGCCGATCGAGCTGTGGTTCAGCGCCGTATAGTTCTTCCAGCTGCTCAGGCCTGCGTGCCAGGCGGCGCGGTTTTCATCGACCAGGGCGTAGACGCGCGGCTCGTTCTCGTCGGTGATGAGGTAGTGAGCGCTTACGTCCTTCTCGGTCAGCAGCTTGATCGACAGCGGCAGGTCCGACACGGTGTAATGGAGCACCACGAAGCGCACGCGGCTGCTCTGCCCCTTGGCCGTCAGCGAATGGTCGATGTTGGGCAATTGGGTGGCGCAACCGGTCAGCAGGGCGATCAGGGAAGCAAGCAGCAGTTTTCTCATGGGTTTCGTCGTGTTAGTTGCGGGGCCGGGCGGCCATCCTGGCAGCCGCATGATGCGGCCTGACAGTGTGCTTTTGCAAATGGAATTCAGGCGGCAAGTCGGCGCGCATGGCTTCGAAAATCAGCGGATGGAGTTCGGCGGCGCGCCCGGACAAGGCGATCGGACGCTCGCCGAAGCGCGTTACCAGCGCCAGCGCCAGGCGGGCCAGTTCGCGCCCGGCCTGCAACAGGATGTGGCGGGCGGCCGGATCGGCGCCGGCACTCATGGCCAC
>JBCNOX010000274.1:0-6888 GCA_039593645.1 Pseudoduganella sp. | reverse complement strand
GGCGGCGCTCAAGCGCGACCCATCCAAGGTGCTGATCGGCGTCAGCGGAACCGTCGGCAGCCAGGACTGGCTGAAGGTGGCGCTGCTGGTGCGCCAGGCCGGCATGGATCCGAAAGTTCTGCGCTTCGTGGCGCTGGAAGGCGGCGGCGAAGCCTTCACCGCAATGCAGGCCAACTACGTGCAGGTGATGTCGGGCGATGCTTCGGAAGTTCACCTTGCCGGGGACTCGATCCGCGTGCTGGCGGTGATGTCGGAAGAACGCCTGCCCGGCAAGCTCTCTTCGGTGCCGACCGCGCGCGAGCAGGGCTACGACATCGTCTGGCCGGTGATCCGCGGACTGTGGATGGGACCGAAGGTGAGCGATGCCGATTACCAGCAGTGGGTCAAGACTTTCGAACGCCTCATGGCCACGCCGGAATTTGCCAAGCTGCGAACGGAAGCGGGCTTCTATCCCTTCAGCCTGACAGGACAGGCACTCGACGAGTATGTGCATAAAGCCGTAGAAGACTATGGAAAACGCGCCAGCCAGCTAGGCCTGATGCGCTGAAACACCCCTCAAAAACCTAGGAGACAAAAATGATCAAGACGACCATGGTGGCCGCCGCTGCCGGACTGTTTGCGTGCACCGCATTCGCACAAACCCCTGCCGGCTATCCTGCCGACTACCAGAAAGTGATTGACGCGGCGAAGAAAGAAGGCAAGCTGGTGGTGTACGGCGCCACCGACAGCAAGGCCGCGCAGCCGCTGATCCGCGATTTCAATGCCCTGTACCCTGGCATCACCGTCGAATACAACGACATGAATTCGACCGAGGTGTACAACCGCTTCATCTCCGAGATGGCGGCCGGCGGCAACACCGCCGACGTGATGTGGTCATCCGCGATGGACCTGCAGATGCGCCTGGCCTCGGACGGCTACGCACTGAAATACAAATCGGTGGAAGCATCGAAGATTCCTGGCTGGGCAGTGTGGGACGACCAGGCTTATGGCACCACGTTCGAGCCGGCAGCCATTGTCTACAACAAGCGCCTGGTCGATGCGAAAGAAGTACCGCAGACCCACGCCGACTTCGTGAAGCTGATCCAGCAGCCGAAGTTCAAGGACAAGGTCACCACTTACGACATCGAAAAGTCCGGCGTCGGCTTCATGTTCATGAGCCAGGACGCGAAGGAATTCCCGAAATTCCTGGAGCTGGAAAACGCCTTCGGCGAAGCGAAAGTGCGCGTGCAATCCTCCACCGGCACCATGATGGAGCGCATCTCGTCCGGCGAAAACCTGATCGGCTACAACGTGCTCGGTTCTTATGCCCTGGTGCGCGCCAAGACCGACCCTTCTATCGGCGTGCAACTGCCTAAGGACTACACGCTGGTGATGTCGCGCGTGATATTCATCAACAAGGGCGCCAAGAACGTCAACGCCGCCAAGCTGTGGCTGGACTACACCCTGTCGCACCGCGGCCAGACCGTCATCGCCAACGAATCCAAACTGTTCGCAATCCGCGCCGACGTGACTGGCGAAACCACCTCGTCCGACTTGGTCAAGCAGATCGGCCAGGACAAGATCAAGCCAGTGCCTGTGCACCCGATCCTGCTGCAGTTCCTGGGTCCGCAGAAACGCATGGCCTTCCTGAAGCAGTGGAAAGAAACCGCCGGCAAGAAATAAGGAGTTGTAAATGACAACCGCGACTTTGCAGGGCACCGGGCGCGCCAGCATTAACTGGCCGCGCGGGATCGTGGCAGTGCTGACCTGCACCGCCATCTTCCTGCCGCTGTTCCTGATCTTCTACCAGAGCTTCCTGTCGGCGCCATTCTTCATGCCCGGCAAGGAAGCGGGACTGGATGCCTTCCGCTTCATTTTCGATGACCCGGACTTTGCAGTGGCGTTCAAGAATGGCTTGCTGCTGGCGACAGGCCTGGCCGCCATCGCCGTGCCTTTGGGCGGCATGCTGGCTTTCCTGATGGTGCGTACCGACCTGCCGGGTCGCGGCTGGATTGCCCCGCTGCTGCTGGTGCCGATCTTCGTCTCGCCGATGGTGATGGGCTTTGGCTATGTGGTGGCGATGGGGCCAGTAGGCTTTTACTCGACCTGGGTGAAGGACCTGATCGGCTTCATCCCATGGAATGTGTATTCTTTCACCAGCATCGTGGTGATCGCCGGCCTGACCCACGTGCCGCACGTCTACCTGTACGCTTCCTCGGCGCTGAAGAGCCTTGGCTCGGACGTGGAAGAAGCGGCCCGTGTGGCCGGCGCTTCGCCGCTGCAGGTGATGTTCAATGTGTCGCTGCCGATGATCATGCCGGCACTGGCGTATGCGGGCGTGCTGGTGTTCTTCCTCGGCTTCGAAGTGTTTGGCCTGGTGCTGGTGCTGGGCGACCCGGAAGGCCACCTGGTGTTGCCGACCTACCTGTATAAACTGACCAACAAGCTGGGTACCCCGTCCTACCACTTGATGGCGGCTGTGGCCGTGTGCCTGGTGGCGGTGACCATGCCGCTGGTGATGCTGCAGCGCTGGCTGCTGAAATCGGCCAACAAATACGTGTCGATCAAGGGCAAGGGCGCGCGCAGCAAGGCCCTGCCGCTGGGCCGCTGGAAGTGGCTGGCGTTTGCCGTGCTGGGCGCCTGGCTGCTGGTCACCGTGTTCATGCCGCTTTCCGGCATCGCACTGCGCTCCTTCGTGCAGTACTGGGGCGAGGGCGTGAAACTGGCCGACGTGCTGACCTTGCAGCACTTCCGCGACATCTTCGAACAGCATGCTCTGATCCGCGGCATCATCAACACGGTGCTGATCGGCGTGATCGGCGGCGGCCTGGCAATCTTCTGCTACAGCTTTATCGCGCTGGCCATGCACCGCAAGCCGGACCTGCTGACCCGCATCCTGGATTACAGCGTGCTGGTGCCGCGTGCCGTGCCAGGCCTGCTGGCTGGCCTGGCTTTCCTGTGGGTGTTCCTGTTCGTGCCAAGCTGGCTGGAAGGTGTGCTCAAAGGTTCCGAGAGTGGCCCGGCGGTGTGGCTGGTGGAGAACGCGATTCCTGCACTGCGCAGCCTGCGCACCACCATCTTCGCCGTGTGGCTTGCTTACTCGGTGGTGTGGATGGCATACGGCATGCGCCTGATATCCACTGCGCTGCTGCAGGTTGGCCCTGAGCTGGAAGAAGCGGCACGCGCTGTCGGCGCCCGCCGAGGCCAGGTGACCCGCGACGTGACCCTGCCGCTGATCAAATATGGCTTGCTGGGCGCGTGGCTGATGATTTTCCTGATCTTCGAACGTGAATATTCGACAGGCGTGTACCTGCTGTCGCCGGGTACCGAAGTGATTGGCGCGCTGATCGTGTCGTTGTGGGCGGGCGGTTCGACCGACCTGGTGGCGGCACTGTCCTTCATCAACATCACCCTGGTCGGCATCGGCCTGGGTATCGCGCTGCGCTTTGGCGTCAAGCTGCATAACTGAGAACACGATCATGAAACGAGACCTCAAAATGAACGAACTGTCCGTCGCAGACCTGCACCTGGACTACGGCACCGGCGCCCACGCCAACCCGATCCTGAAGGGCGTGTCGATGCATCTGCAAAAAGGCGAAGTGGTGGCGCTGCTGGGCCCATCGGGCAGCGGCAAGACCACGCTGCTGCGTGCTGTGGCTGGTCTGGAAAGCCCGCGCCTGGGCTCCATCGACATCGGCGACCGCCGCGTGTTCGATGGCAGCAAAAGCTTTGAAATGCCGGCCGAGCAGCGCAACCTGGGCCTGGTGTTCCAGTCCTATGCGTTGTGGCCGCACAAGACCGTGGCAGAGAACGTGGCTTACGGCCTGAAGCTGCGCAAGATGAACAGGGAAGAAATCGGCCAGCGAGTCAGCGAGGTGCTGAAGCAGCTGGGCCTGGGCCAGCTGGGCGAGCGTTTCCCGCACCAGTTGTCGGGCGGCCAGCAGCAGCGTGTGGCGATTGCCCGTGCGCTGGTGTACAACCCGCCGGTCATCCTGCTGGACGAACCGCTGTCCAACCTGGACGCGAAGCTGCGCGAAGAAGCGCGTGCCTTCCTGCGCGAGCTGATCGTGCGCCTTGGCCTGTCGGCGCTGATGGTGACCCACGACCAGGACGAGGCGATGGCGATTTCCGACCGTATCCTGCTGCTTAATAACGGCAAGATCGAGCAGCAGGGCACGCCGCAGGAGATGTATGAAACGCCGGAAACCTTGTTCACGGCTGAATTCATGGGCAGCAACAACCGCCTGCCGGGCACCCTGGATTCGCGCAATGGCGACAGTGTCGTGATCGATGTCGCCGGCACCAGGCTGCAGGCCACTGCGCGCGGCAAGGGCGGCGATTCGATTGCGCCGCTGATCCGCGTTGAAGAAGTGCGTGTGAGCAGCAGCCAGGTTGAGAACTCGCTGCAGCTTGCGCTGGTCACCTGCATGTATCTTGGCGATCGTTGGGAGTGCCTGTTCAAGCGCGGCGATATCAGCGTGCGTGCCCATTCCAAATTCCGCCTGCAAGATGGCCAGTACTGGTTGCAACTGCCCGTCGACAAGCTGTGGGTCTTCTGATCCGCCACCGTTGCTTCCTCCAAGCTTTGGCGGCCGGCTTGCTGGCCGCTTTTTTTTGCAGGTGGCTTGACACTCCGCTGCCCTGGCTGATCGGGCCTTTGTTCGCCAGTGCGGCGCTGCGCATCGCGGGCGTTGACCTGTGCTGCCCGGTTCCCGCCCGCGCGGCCGGGCAGTGGGCGATCGGCACTGTGCTCGGATTGTACTTCACGCCCGCAGTGCTGGCGGTAGTGGCGGCGCGCGCCGGCTACATCGCCGGCGCGGTGGTATTTGCGCTGGCGTTAGGGTGTTTGTGCGCCTGGCTGCTCAAACGGCTGGCGGACGTCAGCCTTGCCACTGCGTTCTTCTCGATGGCCTTGGGCGGAGCCTCTGAAATGGCGGTGCAAGGCGAGCGGCATGGCGCAGCAGGGCAGCACGTGGCTGCGGCTCAGGGCCTGCGGCTGATGTTCGTCGTCAGCTTCCTGCCGTTCGTGCTGCGCTATTGGAGTGAACATGGCATGCCGCCATTGTCATCGGCCGCAGCGGCGGGCGCCGGTGCGTCATCGGGAGCGTTGGCCGCGATGCCGCTCGGCGTCATGCAGGCTTTGCTGGCTTTCGGCCTGCTCGCTGCGGTCACTTGCGCAGTGGGCTGGCTGCTGTGGAAGCGCGGCGTGCCGAACGCCTGGGTGTTAGGCCCGTTGCTGGGCGCAGGACTGCTGGCGGCCGCGCAGGTGCCGGTCGGCAGCGTACCGGAATGGATGGTCCGTACCGGGCAGCTTTGCATCGGCCTGTCGCTTGGCACACGCTTCACGCCCGGCTTCCTGCATACGGCCCCGCGCTTCATGGCGGCGGTGGCCGCCTGCACCGTGACTGCGCTTGGCCTGGCGGCCCTTTTCGGACTGCTGCTCGCGAAGTTCGGCAGCCTTCATCCGGCAACGGCATTGCTGGCGACTTCCCCGGGCGGCATCGCGGAAATGGCGCTGACCGCACGCGCCCTGCACGTCGAAGTGCCAGTGGTCACGGCCTTTCACGTATGCCGAATGGTGGTGCTAGTATTGGCCGTCGGTCCTGCATATCGACGCCTGCTACGAGTGTGACGCTGTTGTCGTAAAGTATCAATATTCGATACTTTGAGAAGGCGGGTTGAGAGCTTGCGCAATGTGCTGTATGTTGTCGATATTTTCACTATTCCCGTGACGCAACATGAGCCATCCCAGCCAGTTTGATCTCCTGAAGCAGCGCCGTTTTGCGCCGTTTTTCTGGACCCAATTCCTCGGCGCGTTTAACGACAACCTGTTCAAGACCGCCCTGATTGTAGCGCTGACGTACGAGGCGGCCAGTTGGACGTCCCTCGATTCATCGCTGATCACCAACCTGGTGCCCGGCCTGTTCATCCTGCCGTATGTGCTGTTCTCCGCCACTTCGGGCCAGATCGCCGAGAAAATAGAGAAGGGCAGGCTGGCGCGCTTCATCAAGTGGCTGGAAATCGGCATCATGGGCGTGGCAGCCATCGGCTGGTTCACTCATACGCTGCCGCTGCTGCTGATCGCCATCTTCGGCATGGGCATGCACTCGACCCTGTTCGGCCCAGTCAAATACGCCTACATGCCGCAGCACCTGAAGCCGGAAGAACTCACCGGCGGCAACGGTATCGTTGAAATGGGCACCTTTGTCGGCATCCTGCTCGGCCAGGTGTTCGGCGCGATCATCGTCAACCATAAGCCGAATGGCATCACCTGGCTGGCAGTCGCCACGGTGTTTTTCGCAGTGGTCGGCCTGTTCACGGCGCACGGCATTCCGAAAACGCCGGCGCCGCAGCCGGACCTGAAAGTAAACTGGAATCCGTTCTCCGAATCGATCCGCAACCTGCGCTTCTCCGCCGGCAACCGCTCTGTCTTCCTCTCGATGCTGGGCAATTCCTGGTTCTGGTTCTACGGCGCGATCGTGCTGGCGCAGTTCCCGGTCTATGCCAAGGACTACCTGAAAGGCGACAACAGCGTCTTCGTATTGCTGCTGACGATGTTCTCGCTGGGTATCGGCGCCGGCTCGCTGCTGTGTGAGAAGCTCTCCGGCCGCAAGGTGGAGATCGGCCTGGTGCCGTTCGGCTCCATCGGCCTGTCGGTGTTCGGCATCGACCTGTACCTGGCCAGCCAGGGCTACAGCGCGCCGGGCGAAGTGAATGCCTATGCCATGGTGATGCTGCCAGGTGCCTGGCGCATCATCTTCGACGTAGTGATGATCGGCGTATTCGGCGGTTTCTTCATCGTCCCGCTGTTCGCGCTGATCCAGTTGCGCGCCGACCCGCAACACCTGTCGCGCACCATCGCGGGCATGAACATCATGAACGCGCTGTTCATGGTGGTGGCAACCGGCG
>JBCNOX010000273.1:0-6894 GCA_039593645.1 Pseudoduganella sp. | reverse complement strand
GTGCAGGCGTGCAGGGCGGAACTTGCCGGTCAGGTAATCGATCGCGCCGCGTACTTCCAGCGCATTGCCGGCCCACGGGGACAGCGATTCGTTCATGTCGGTCAGCAGCGCAGAGGTCAGCGTGCCGGCGCCATTGCCCACCTTGACGATGGATTCGGCCAGCTCAACCGACTTCTCGTAGGTCGGCATGAAGGCGCCGGAGCCGACCTTCACGTCCATTGCCAGCACGTCCAGGCCGGCGGCCAGCTTCTTCGACAGGATGGAGCCGGTGATCATCGCCACCGATTCCACGGTCGCGGTGACGTCGCGGATCGAGTAGAAGCGCTTGTCCGACGGCGCCAGCGAGGAGGTCTGGCCGATGATGGCCACGCCGACATCCTTCACCACTTCGCGGAACTTGTCGTTGGTCGGGACGGTGGAGTAGCCTGGAATGGAATCGAACTTGTCCAGGGTGCCGCCGGTGTGGCCCAGGCCACGGCCGGAGATCATCGGCACGAAGCCGCCGCAAGCCGCGATCATCGGGCCGAGCATCAGGGACACTACGTCGCCCACGCCGCCGGTGGAGTGCTTGTCCATCACCGGACCAGGCAAGTTCAGGGATTTCCAGTCCAGCACTTCGCCGGAATCGCGCATGGCCAGGGTGAAGGCCACGCGCTCGTCCATGGTCATGTCGTTGAAGAAGACTGCCATCGCCAGCGCGGCGATCTGGCCTTCGCTGACGCTGTTGTCGGTGATGCCTTTGACGAAGAATTGGATTTCTTCTTTGCTCAGCACACCGCCGTCGCGTTTTTTACGGATGATTTCCTGGGGGAGGAACATTTTCTTATCTCTTTAGGTATTTGGGGCTGCATGTGCAGCCCCATTCTTCCAAACCGGTAAACCAGTGTCTGACCCGCAGGGTCAGACACTTGACCGGCGACCGCCGCGTATCAGTGTCTGACCCTGCGGGTCAGACACTGGGTTACCGATTTTAGACGCCGTAAGGAATCCAGATATTCTTCACTTGCGAAGCATGCGCCAGCACCACACGCCCGCCTGCCTGCGCAGTCGAGAACCAGTCACGGCCCTTGGCGCCGCCAGTCCAGGTGCGCTTCAGCGAACCAGCCGACAGCTTCTCGACTTCCGCGCAGCCTGCGGCCGAGCCATCATGGCGCCAGATAGCGTCAACGTCCGCGTGCGAAGCCAGGGTGCGCGCCAGTTCATCAGCCGAACCGGTGACGATATTGACCACGCCGCCCGGCAGGTCGGAAGTATCGAACACCTGGTACAGGTCGGTCGCCGACAGCGGGTACGCTTCCGAAGGCACAGCCACCACGCGGTTGCCCACGGCGATAGCCGGAGCCACCAGCGAGATGAAGCCCAGCAGCGGATTCTCGTTCGGGCACACGATGCCGATCACGCCAATCGCCTCGTTCAGCGCCACGGTGATGCCGTGCATTGGCGGCTGGTGCGCCAGGCCGTCGTACTTGTCGGCCCAGGCAGCCCAGTAGAACAGGCGCTCGATGGAAGCCTGGACTTCCTTCTCGGCGTTCTTGGTACCGGTCTGCGCAGCGATGCGCTCGGCAAATTCCGCGCCACGTGCGGCCAGGTTCTCGGCGATGTAGTACAGCACTTGCGCGCGGTTGTGCGCAGTAGCCTTGGTCCAGCCGGTTGCCTTGTGGGCTGCTTCCACCGCATTACGGATGTCCTTGCGGTTACCCTCGCCCACTTCGCCCAGGAACTTGCCATCGGCGCCGTGGATGGCGCGCGAATAGGCGCCGTCAGGGCGCGCCTGCTTGCCGCCGATGTACAGCTTGGCGGTACGGTCGATCGCAAACGGATCGGCCGCCGGAGCGAACTCGCCGTCAGGCTTGGCAGGCTTCTTGAAGGTCGGCGCGGCGGGACGCTGGTCTTCCGACACCGGCACCAGGTACTCGAACATGCCTTCGCGGCCGCCCTCACGGCCGTAGCCGGATTCCTTGTAGCCGCCGAAGCCGCAGGCAGCGTCGAACTGGTTGGCGGTGTTGATCCACACCACGCCAGCCTTGATCTGCGGCGCCATGTCCAGTGCCAGCGAGATGTTCTCGGTCCACACACAGGAAGCCAGGCCGTAGACGGTGTTGTTGGCCAGTTGCACCGCTTCGGCTGGAGTACGGAAGCTCATTGCCACCAGCACCGGGCCAAAGATTTCAGCCTGCGCCACGGCTGCGGAAGTCGACGCGCCGGTGATCAGGGTTGGCGGGAACCACGAGCCGGTAGCCGGCAGTTCGCAGCCTGCTGGCTGGTACACCTCGCAGCCTTCGGCGCGGGCGGAATCCACCAGGCCGGCGATGCGCTGCTTCTGGATCGGGTCGACCAGGGCGCCGATGTCCATCGACTTGTCCAGCGGGGAGCCCAGGCGCAGGTTATCCATGCGCGCTTTCAGCTTCTTCAGGAAGCGGTCCTGCACGGACTCCTGTACCAGCAGGCGGGAACCTGCGCAGCAAACCTGGCCCTGGTTGAACCAGATCGAATCGACCAGGCCTTCCACCGCGGCATCCAGGTCCGCATCTTCGAACACGATGAACGGCGACTTGCCGCCCAGTTCCAGCGACAGTTTCTTTCCGGTGCCAGCGGTGGCCTCGCGGATGATGCGGCCAACTTCAGTGGAACCGGTGAAGGCCAGCTTGTCGATGCCCTGGTGGCCGACGATGGCTTCACCGGTGCGGCCGTCGCCGGTCACGATGTTCACGACACCGGCCGGCACGCCAGCCTGCTGGCAGATCTCGGCGAACAGCATCGCGGTCAGCGGCGTGAATTCAGCCGGCTTGAAGACGATGGTGTTGCCCGCGGCCAGCGCAGGAGCGATCTTCCATGCCAGCATCAGCAGCGGGAAGTTCCAGGGCACGATCTGGCCCACCACGCCCACGGCGCGGTGGCCGGGGAATTCTTCGTCCAGAAGTTGCGCCCAGCCGGCGTGGTAGTAGAAATGACGGGCCACCAGCGGCAGGTCGGCGTCGCGGGTTTCGCGGATGGTCTTGCCGTTGTCCAGGGTTTCCAGCACGGCGAACAGGCGCGCATGCTTTTGCATCAGGCGTGCGATCGCGTACATGATCTTTGCACGGCCATGGCCGCCCAGTGCCTGCCAGCCCGGCAGCGCCTTGCGTGCGGCGGTGACAGCGCGTGCCACGTCGACAGCGGTCGCCTGGGTCAGTTCAGCCAGTTGCGAACCGTCGGCAGGGTTGTAGCAGGCGAAGGTTTCGCCAGGCTCGGTCCACTGGTTATCGATAAACAGACCGAACTTGCGGGAGCGCTGCTCCAGCCACGCTTGCGCTTCTTTCTGGCTTTCTGGTGCAGGGCCGTAGTCCATGGTGTTGAGGATCTCGTTAATAGTTGGCATGGCGGTGTCTTCTTATGGTTGCGCGTGGCGATGGGCGGCGGAGTAGGCGCCGGTCACATGGTGTTCCAGCTGGCGCTCGATGTCGGTCAGCAGGCTCGATGCGCCGATACGGAACAGGTGCGGCTCCAGCCACTCGTTGCCCAGTTCTTCCTTCATCACGGTCATGTATTGCAGCGCGGCCTTGGCGGTGCTCACGCCGCCTGCCGGCTTGTAGCCCACCTTGAAGCCGGTGCGCTCATAGTATTCGCGGATGGCGCGCACCATCACCAGCGACACGGGAATGGTGGCGTTGACGCCTTCCTTGCCGGTCGAGGTCTTGATGAAGTCCGCGCCTGCCATCATGCAGACCCACGACGCCTTTGCCACGTTTTCCAGCGTCACCAGGTCGCCGGTGGCCAGGATGGCCTTCACGTGCGCTTCGCCGCAAGCCTTGCGGTAAGCCAGCATTTCATCGTACAGCGCTTGCCAGTTGCCGGTCAGGACGTGCTGGCGGGTGATGACGATATCGATCTCTTTCGCGCCGGCGGCAACCGACAGCTCCACTTCGCGCACCTTGGTTTCCATGCTGGTCAGGCCAGCCGGGAAGCCGGTCGACACTGCCGCGATAGGCAGGCGGCCCTTCAGAACTGCGTCAGCGTGCTGGATCATCTCGTGATACACGCAGACCGCGCCGGTCATCAGATTACGTTCCTGCAGGCCCAATGCCTCCACCAGGTCCTGGCGCAGCGGGCGCATGGCCTTCATGCACAGGCGCTCGACGCGGCCCGGGGTATCGTCGCCAGCCAGCGTGGTCAGGTCGATCAGTTCGATCGCCTTCACCAGCCAGGCAGCCTGGTACTCTTTCTTCACAGTGCGGCGGTTCGCCAGCGATGCAGCGCGGCGGTCCGCGGCGGCCTTGTTCACGTGGATGTGATTCAGCCAGCCCAGGTCGAGGCCGATCGCCTCGTTGCGCTTGAAGTTTTCGATGTTGGTCATAGCAGGTTGGTTCCGTTGGAAAGAGGTTTCACGCCCAGGTGATGCGCGATGGTCTGGCCGATGTCGGAGAAGGTCTCGGAGATGCCGAGCGACTGTGGCTTGACGCCAGGGCCGAAGAACAGCACAGGAATGTGTTCGCGGGTATGGTCGGAGCCTGGTGCGGTCGGATCGCAGCCGTGGTCGGCGGTGATCACGCACAGGTCGCCATCCTTCAGGTTGGAGATGAATTCCGGCAGGCGCGCATCCAGTTCATGCAGCGCGTTCGAATAGCCGGCGACGTCGCGGCGGTGGCCGAAATGCATGTCGAAGTCGACGAAGTTGACGAAGGTGAGCGACTTGTCGCCCGCTTCGCGCTGCGCTTCCAGCAGCTTGTCGAACAGCGCCATATTGTCCGGGCCTTTCAGCACGCGGCTGACGCCTTGCGCGGCGTAGATATCGCTGATCTTGCCCAGCGCGATCACCTCGCCGCCTTCGTTCTTCACGTGGTCCAGCAGGGTTGGCGCGCTTGGCGGCACGGCGTAGTCGTGGCGGTTGGCGGTGCGCTTGTAGTCGCCGTTGGCGCCCACGAATGGACGCGCGATGATGCGGCCGATGTTGTACGGCTTGACCAGCTCATACGCCTTTTCGCACATATCGTACAGGCGCTCCAGGCCGAAGTGCTCTTCGTGGCACGCGATCTGCAGCACGGAGTCGGCCGAGGTGTACAGGATAGGCTTGCCGGTTGCGACGTGCTCGTCGCCCAGCTCGTTGATGATGGTGGTACCCGAGGCGTGGCAATTGCCCAGGAAGCCAGGTACGCCGGTCAATTCCTGCAGCTTGTCGGTCAGCTCTTTCGGGAAGGATGGGAATTCTTTCGGGAAGTAGCCCCAGTCGAACAGTACCGGCACGCCGGCGATTTCCCAGTGGCCGGACTGGGTGTCCTTGCCGGTGGATTGTTCGCGCGCCGCACCGTAAGCGCCGGTGAAACCGTCGCGCTTTTCAAAGCCGGCAGCCCATTCGCCGGACGCGGTGTGCGCGGCAGCGGCGAGGCCCAGGCCTTCCATGGTTGGCAGGGACATCGGCTTGCCTTCGTTGGCAGCCCATTTGGCGATGTGACCGAAGGTGTTGCAGGCCTGG
Organism: Pseudoduganella sp.; assembly: GCA_039593645.1. GTDB lineage: Bacteria > Pseudomonadota > Gammaproteobacteria > Burkholderiales > Burkholderiaceae_D > Rugamonas. The sequence continues at coordinate 1,445 of JBCNOX010000273.1, read as the reverse complement.
TCGCCGTATTTGACGGCGTCCGGCGTTGCGCCCAGGCCGAAGGAGTCTAACAACAGGATAAATGCACGGGACATGGGGTGCCTCTCTCAAAACCGTTAGTTCGGTGTCTGACCCACAGGGTCAGAAACCAGTCTGCGACTGCCGCGTATCAGTGTCTGACCCTGTGGGTCAGACATTGCTTTACCGGTTTTACGCCTTTGGCGTCTTGGCCACATTCTCCAGGAACGCCAGAATCAGCTTGATCAGCGATTCCGCGCCCACAGCCGCATACTTCAGCGTCTGCTCATGCGACAGCGGGAACGGCGACAGGCCTTCCGCCAGGTTGGTGATCACGGAAACGCCAACCACCTTCAGGCCGCAATGACGCGCCGACACCACTTCCGGCACCACCGACATGCCGACAACGTCAGCACCCAGCGTCTTGAACGCGCGGATTTCAGCAGGCGTTTCGAAGTTCGGGCCCGGATAAGCGATGTACACGCCTTCATGCAGGGTGATCGACTTGTCCGCAGCGGTGGACTGCAGCAGCTTGCGCAGGTCCGCATCGTAAGCGTTGGCCATCGAGAAGAAGCGCGGGCCAAAACGTTCGTCGTTCGGGCCCACCATCGGGGTGCCTGGCAGGAAGTTGATATGGTCATTCAGCGCCACCAGCGAACCCGCGTCCACTTCGGTACGCAGCGAACCAGCCGCGTTGGTCACGAACAGCATCTCGCAGCCCAGCAGCTTGATGGTGCGCACAGCGGAAGTCATCACGGCTGGACCGTAGCCTTCGTAGAAGTGGCCGCGGCCTTTCAGGCAGACGACCTGCACGCCGGCCAGCGTGCCCAGTACCAGTTGGCCGGCATGGCCATGCACGGTGGAGATCGGGAAACCTGGCAGTTCGTCGAAGGAGATCGACACTGCATCGGTCATCTGTTCGGCCAGCACGCCCAGGCCGGAGCCCAGGATCATTGCAACGCGTGGCTGGAAATTGGCCGGCATGCGGGCACGGATGATGGCGGCGGCCTGGAATGGAGTATTGGAAGACATGGAGTTCCTCGTTTTTATATCTTTAGGTGAGCTGGCCAGAACAGGCCCTTGAACGTACCACGACACTATGCATCATCGTCTATATGTATGGCAAATACCATTTTTCTTTGCCATTTATATGCAAGCGCTATAAATATCGGTTTATTATAGGAGCGGCTTCCGTTTGACATGCAACGGACAAATGTTTAGCATCGCAAACAAATGTTTATAGCGAGCTTTTCGTGACCGATCTTTCCCGCAAGGAACAGCTCTACGAGCTGATCCGAGCCAACCCCTTCATCTCCCAGCAAGAGCTGGCGGAGCAGCTTGCCCTGTCGCGCTCGGCCGTGGCCGGCCATATTGCCAGCCTGATCCGCGAACGCAAGCTGCTGGGCCGCGCCTATGTCCTGCGCAACGAGCGTACCGTGCTGTGCATC
>JBCNOX010000272.1:0-6927 GCA_039593645.1 Pseudoduganella sp. | reverse complement strand
GATATCGGCCTGGCGCAAAATTCCAATGATCTGTTCTTCGGTAAAACGTTTCTTCATCTAGCCTCCATGTGTAAAAATACCATGAAGACTAACCAGCCCGCTGGCTACAAAATTCCGATCAGGTCAGCGCCGCTTACGGTTTGCCAAACAACTTGGTCAGGGCGCAATTACAGTTAAAGACTCGACCGAATTTGAACCTCGGCATCAGGGTCAGAGACGTAAACTATTGCATGCCCTTTTTCCCACCACCCCTCAATTGTGTACTGAGCACTCACAATCCAACCGCAATCCTGTTTGCCAATTCCCAATCGACGATCCCTATACGTGGCATTGATCGCGCCGTCAATAACGGGCACGCCATCTTCGTTTAAAGCCACGAGTGCCAATTCAATAGCTAACTCCTTGCTAACCGAAATTGCTTTGATCAACTTTAATCCATTCTTGAATATTTGGCGAACTTGGGCAGCGGCAGCTCCTGGCCGATACCAACTTGTTTAGGTTGGCCGTTATCGCCGTTTCAGCCAAATTCGGCGGAGAAATCGGCTGCGACTGCGGCTGAGTTCAAACGTAGCGATGACTCCGACATGATCGGCACATCAGAATCAGAAATCCAAACTACAAGAAATTTTTCCTTGTTACCAAACGCACCGGCCTTCTTTGCCGCATCCAAGCCGTTGACAAGTGCGTCTAATACACCGTTCGCGAACGCAACTTCGCATTCGTCCATCTGGTAGCTTTCAGCCTCGCGTGTATGTTGGGCTTTGAAACGTTCATTCGCTACAAGCAGAACAGAGTTGGTTTTGGCGAATTCTTTGTGGTCGTAATTCATCCACTCGTCCACGGAGTATCGGTAATAACGATACAGATAATCTGAAAAAGGGACCTTAATTTCACTTTCGCTGTTGGTCGCAACTACGATGCTGTGAATGTCGTAAAACTCACCTGGAAGAAGCGCATACCCGTAAATTTCCCTTCCAGTTGCATCCAATCTTGCCATGTGATTTCTTACGTCTTCGGCTACTGCTGCAATCAACGCAGGCTGGATTTCTTCCAATAACGAGTTCACCATGCTGATTTTCAAATATGCTCCTAATTCCTAACCGTGTGGAAAACTTAACTACGTGTAGAGCTGAGGGCCGCTCCTGGCCGATTGTACTCGGTCGCGTCGATCACAATTAGGGAGATAGGGTGATGAAACAAGTGTCAGCTTCTGGCCGTCACCCATCGTCAAGCTTAGGCTTGCGTATTACGGATTTGCTGGTTCAGGGAGTTCGGTATGAGCCGATTCGCTGCAGAATCCGAGGTACTGCGACCGAATGAAACCACTCGATTTGTGACTGTGTATCCGGGACCGGCACGCGGCGCGCTCGCGACAAGATCCTAAACGCCTCCGATGCAGGAATGCCAAGCTTGAGTAATACGCACGCAGCCATGAGACCGGAACGACCAATTCCAGCGCGACAATGCACAGCAACGCAGTGATTGTTTTGTACTAGCGAAGTCAATTCCTGTGCCAGAGCGAAGAAGTCTGCCGGGGAAGCGGGTGTACTTCGATCTTGAATCGGGAATGACTTGTACTCGATGCCTTTAGCTTTGCAAAGTGCCGCCTCGTTTGAAATCGATAGTTCTTCGATTTCATATCGATGGAGCAGACTGACGACATGGGTGATTCCGGACCGCTTCCAGTCTGCGATTTCATCTGCGAGCCAGTCACCGCCTCGGGGACGAGGCATGATCGCCAGCCTTAGAGGCTCGATATCACGAATCCAATAAACGTCCGCTGCCATCCTTGTACTCTAACGTGTGGGGTCTGGTTGGCGATATTGCCGCGTGTTGGATTAGTTGGCTTCCCGAAGCACAGCGGCATTGCCATAGACAGGATTATTTGAACAAAATGCCGTTCAGCGTGGACTGAACGGCATTTCTTCTTGCGTGTGACGCGATTAGCGGCCTTCCATGGCGGCCACCGCCAACTTCAGCGCGGCATCTGGCGCCTTGCCAGCGCGGACGAATTCATCTTTACGCGCCATGACCCAATCGTACAGCTCCTGTCGATACCAATGCGAGCCAGGATCAAGGGACTGATACTTGGACTGTGCGCGCGACAGCGCCTCCGCATAGCTCCTATCTGCGGCGCTAAGTTGGGTCACAGGCTGCGGGGCAGGCGTCATGACGGCCGGCTGAGCCTGCGCGACAGCTGGCGCCGCGGCTGCGACTGGCTGTACTGCAGCAGCGGTAACCGGCTTGGCTGCGACAGCCGGCTGGACTGTGGCGGTCGCCGGCTTCACGGCTGCAGCTGGCTGAACAGCAGTCGCGGTTGCGGTATGGGGAGCTGGTGCAACCGGCGCGACGGCCGGTGCTGCCGGCTGGGCGCGCGCGGCATCCGGCGCGGCAACGCTAGCCCGTGGATTAGCCTTGTTCACTGGCGTCGCTTCTGCAGCGACGTCGGGAGCGGCGCCATTACGACCTGTGTATTTCGGCGAACGTGGCCCGTGGAGAATGCCCTGCGGATTGCCGCCCGTCAGCAAGATCGCGTTGGTCCTGGCGGCCACCTCATGGCTGCGATTCATGGAGGAATTCATGATTTGCGTAACCGCGGCCTTGACCAACATTCCAACAAGACCGCCGCCGTTGTTGCCGCCACTGTTGCCGTCGTCGACGACAGTCGCTTTGCCGTCCCACAGCAGCGCCCTGGTTTTCAGGTCCACCAGCTTGGCACTGGCGGAGACTGTGGTCACGCTGCTGAGGACGTTGTAGGTGCTGCCGTATTTGTCCACCGTCATGTACAACGCAGCATCGGCACCGAAAATCTCTCGCAATTTGCCTGTGTCGACGTTGTGAATGTCAGCCGGGGTGGTCAGGCCGTTTTGCTTGAAGGTCTCGCTGACCAGGGAAACAGGCAAAACGTAATAGCCAGCTTCGGCCAACGGGTAGGTCACCGTCGAATACACGCTCTCGGTTGCCCCGACTTCCGGCGAGTTATTCAGTGGCGGCAGCACCAGGATCGAACGCGGATTGCTCGCTTCGAACGCCCGGTAGTCGTAGGGTTTCGCTGTGTGGGTGGCGCAACCGACCATCAGGACAGCCGGTGCCAATACGGCGGCCAGTTTGAAAACTTGTTTCACCATCTTAATTGCTACCCTTGCTCATGGTTGCCAGCAGGCGGTCCATATAGGTTGTCGATTCCGGGAACAGCCTTTTCTCTTCCTGGAATTCAGCCGCGACCAGGTCGTTTCGGCCGACCATCGAATACAGCATGCCAAGGTGGGCGTGGAACCCCGGCGGGGCCTTCTTGCCGGCGGCGTTCATGCGCTGCAAGTCCTGCTCCAGCGTCGCGATTTGCTCGTTCGGGCTCTCGCCCTTCAAGTGTTGATACACCTGTGGCTGGTACGAACCCCACTGGTAAAGATCTGGGTTATTGGTGCGGCAGCCGGCGATTGCACCGGCAGCAAGCATCGTGATCGATGCTTTGACGAAGATATGTTTCATGCCGGCCTGTCCTTATTTGGCGAGCGTCAGTGCGCCACTTTCGACACCAGCCACCAGACGATCCACGGCCTCGCGCATGGCCAGGTCGAGCACTTTGCCGTTCAGCGTGGCGTCGTAGCTGGCGGTGCCGCCAAAGCCGAGCACTTCGCGGTTCGACAGGCTGAATTCGCCGGCGCCGCGCGCCGTATAAACGACTTCCGAAGTCTTGATGTTGACCACATTCAGCGTCACCTTGGCGTACGCTACCTGGGTCTTGCCGCGACCGGCCAGGCCGAACAACTGTTTGTCGCCCACTTCTTTACGGCCGAACTCGGTCACATCGCCGGTCACTATGAAGTCAGCGCCCTTGATGGACTGGCCTTCCCGCTTGAATTCTGCTTCCTGCTTCAGCTCCTGCATGTTATCGCGGTCCAGCACGTTGAAGCGGTTGGTCTCCTGCAGGTGGGAGATCAGGATGGTCTTGGCCTGGCTGCCGAGGCGGTCAACGCCATCAGAGAAAATACCGCGCTGGAAACTGGAGCGGTTGTCGAAGCGACCCACTGCGATCAGGCTGCGTGGGCCGGCATAAGGGCGGCTGGCACTAGCCACAGTTGCGACTTCGAGGCTGCGCGAGCTTTCAGTTGCGCAGCCAACCAGGGCCGAGGTGAGACATGCGCCGATCAGCAGCGTGCGGGTAGGGAATGCAGCCATATGAGCTCCAGAATGTTGACAAAAACGACAGGTTGGTAAAAGCGGAGCATTATACGTTATTTTCCTTGCAATAATGAAAATTGCCAGCAGGCCACTATGCCTGCCCTAGCAGGCAGGTAATGAAGGCGCGAGCCGCCGCCGTCATGCGGCGCTGCGGCGTGTAGATCAGCGAGAAGGGGCGACTGCGGCCCTTCAGTTCTGGCAGAACCTCGACCAGCACACCGCGGTCAAGGCGGTCCTGTGCGATGAAGCGGAAGGTCTGGCATATGCCAAGGCCGGCCTCCGCCAGCGATACCGTTCCAAGGGCGTCGTCGGTCACCTGCAGTGCCGATTCGGGCGGCCAGTCCAGTTCTTCGCCTGCGCGCATGAATTGCCAGGGGAAGGAGCGTCCGGTGCTGGGCAGCAGAAAAGTCAGGCAGTCATGCGCGGCCAGCGCATTGAGGTCGCGCGGCAAGCCACGCCGCTGCACGTAGGCGGGCGAGCACACCAGCACAAGCTGCGCGTCCTCCAGTTTGCGGGCGATCATGCCGCTGTCTTTCAGCACGCCCTGGCGAATGGCGAAGTCGAAATTCTCCGCCGCCAGATCGACGTTGCGGTTGCTGATGTTCAGTTCCACCCGCACCGCCGGATAGCGTTCGGCGAATTGCTGCAGCAGGGCGGGCAGGCGGTAGTGGCCAAAGGTGGTGGGCGCGCTGATGCGAAGGCGCCCGGTAACTTCGCCGCCTTCCGCCTGCACGGCGCGCTCCGCGTCATCGATGAGGGACAGCGCGGTGCGCGTCTGTTCCAGGTAAAGGCGGCCGGCGTCGGTCAGGCCGAGACTGCGCGTGGTCCGGCGCAGCAGCTGGGTGCCGAGACGCGCTTCGAGCCTGGCCAGTGCGCGGCTGATGACCGAGGGCGTGGTGGACATGGCCACGGCAGCTGCCGTCAGCGAACCGCGTTCGACGACGGTGACGAAGGTTTCGACGTCGCTCAGGTGATCGTACTTCCGGCTCATTATTGCCTTTAAGGGAAAAATGGTTTCGCTCGACGGTAGTTTATCGCCGCTCGAGGTTTGAATAAAGTAGCGCCATCAACTTCCACCCAGGAGCAAAACCATGATCAAGAAACTCACCGCTATCGCCCTCGCGGCCGCCGCAATGAACGCCCACGCCGGCAATGTGCTGGTCGTGCTGTCCGACGAAGCCACGCTGGACCTGAAGGCCGGCAAGACTTTCCAGACCGGCTTTTACCTGAATGAGCTGATGCAACCGGTGAAGATGCTGCTCGACGCCGGCCACACCATCACCTTCGCCACCCCAAACGGCAAGGCGCCTACGCTGGACAAGGGCTCGGTCAACGCCATGTTCTTCGGGGGCGACCAGGCCGCGCTGGACGCGCACCACAAGCTGCTGGACCAATTGCGCCTGACCGACAGCGCCCACTCGCCGGTGGTCAGCCTGGCGCGCGTGGAGCAGCAGGGCTACGGCAAGTACGACGCGGTCTATGTGCCGGGCGGCCACGCGCCGATGCAGGACTTGCTGACCAGCCCTGCACTGGGCAAGGTGCTGGCCGCCTTCCACCGTGATGGCAAGCCGACCGCGCTGGTGTGCCATGGCCCGATCGCGCTGCTGTCGGCCATGCCGGACGCCAAAGGCTTCACCATGAAGCTGGCGCAAGGCGCGACGCCCACTCAGCCGAAATGGATCTACTCCGGCTACAAGGTCACCGTTTTCACCAACGATGAAGAGGAAGCGTCCAAGGCGCAACTGGGCGGCGGCGAAATGAAGTTCTATCCGCAAACCGCACTGCAAAAGGCCGGCCTGCAGTTTTCCAAGGCCGCCAACTGGCAGGGCAATATGGTGACGGACCGTGAACTGATCACCGGCCAGAATCCCGCCTCGGCGCCGCTGGTGGGCAAGGAATTGCTGGCACGCCTTCAAAAGTAATATGATGGGCGCATGAGCTATGCGCCCAATCCCGAAGGACTGCGCTCCGCCTTTGCCGCGGAGCGCTTTGCGTTTGAAGAGACCTCCATTCAATTTTCGCTGGTCGAAGCCGGCCGGCTGACCGTCAGCTCCGGCAAGATCGCCGCCGGCGACCCCGAGGCCGAAGACGAGCCGCAATCCGGGCTGCCGCCTTTCACGCAATGCGTGCCGAACGGCGACTATCCGGTCACGCTGGCGCTTGCGCGCTTCGACAATGGCGAAGAGCGTATTGCCTATGCCCGCGTGCAGCTTGCCGAGGCTGCCGTCGCCAACTGGTATCCCGCGCTGCCTGCCACGCAGGATGCCCGCACGCTCAAGCCTGGCGAGATATTCGGCTACCGCGTAGAGTCGGGCACCGCGTGCTTCATGGACCCGCAAGCCGGGCCGGAAAGCAGCATCTCGTTTTCAGTGCGAGCCGGCGGCCCGTATGCTTCCTACTTCGGCTACAGCGCTGACGGCCGCGTGGCCAGCCTGGTGACGGACTTCGCCGTGGTTCCGAACATACACCACGTACCGCCGGCGTCGAGAAAATGGTGGAAATGCTTACAGTTCTTGTGGAAGTGACAATCTGCCAGAATTAAAGCGACTCCTGCCGGGTAAGATGGCGGCATGGATAATTTGTCGATCAATGAACTCGTCCTATGGAGCGGCGCTCCACGCCAGGGCCTGATGCTGCGCGCTTCCGATTTGCTGATGATTCCTTTCAGCCTGATGTGGGGCGGCTTCGCCGTGTTCTGGGAATACTCCGTCTTCACCTCCGATGCGCCGCTGCTGTTCCGCCTGT
>JBCNOX010000271.1:0-6935 GCA_039593645.1 Pseudoduganella sp. | reverse complement strand
ATGTCGAGATCGATCCATTCAACCGCGACCACATCCTGCACGTGCACGGCGGCGGCATCGTGGAAACCAAGAATGCTTCTTCGGCGACCCCGACCTGGAACGGCAACATCACCAACATCGAGGAAACTGCGACCCTGTCGCTGGTCACCCCGCCCGCTGGCGCGCCGTACAAGTTCATCAACAGCGCAGGCGATATCGGCACCTGGCTGCAGACGGACGTTACCGCCAAACCGACCCTGGCCCCGACCGACAACTGGAGCAACGGCAACGCCGCCGACATGGCGTGGTCCGACCCGCTGTTCATCGCCGGCGTCGGCGTTGCCAGCTGGTCCGGCGCGGGCAGCTTCGGCTTCTGGTCCGGCGACGGCGGCAAGACGTGGTCGAACTTCGCCACCCTGCCCGCCGGCGCCCAGGCCAACATCGGTTCCTCCGCCAGCGTGGCGGTACCGTCGCGCAACAACATCATCTGGGCGCCGGCCAACTCGGTGCCGTCCTACACCACCAATAACGGCGCCAGCTGGACCGCCACCAACCTGCCGCCGCTGCCGGCGGTCGCGCAAGGCTGGGACAGGGGCTACCACCTGGTCGCCGACCGCAAGAACCCGAACAAGGTCTATGCCTATGACTCGGGCGGCGCATCGTGGGGTACCGCCGGCAAGTTCTATGTGTCGACCGACGGCGGCCACACCTTTACCCTGAGCCAGGGTTCGGTGACGGTGAATCTTGCGCCCAAAGCGTTCTGGGAGACTTCGGTTGCCGTCAATCCGAACGCGGAAGGCGACCTGTGGCTGGCTGACGGCAACACCGTCTACCACTCGCTGGATTCCGGCGCTACCTGGACCAAGCTGAACAACTTCGCGGCGGGTTCGGGCACACAGGGCGCGAACCTGATCGCGCTGGGCAAGGCCGCCAGCGGCGCCAAGTACTCCGCCGCGATTTATGTGGTGGGCACGATCGGCGGCGTCTGGGGCGTGTACCGTTCCGACGACGCTGGCGTGAGCTGGACCCGCTTCAACGACGACGCCCACCAGTTCGGCGGCATCGGCGTGATGGCAGCGGACCACAACACCTATGGCCGGATCTACGTTTCCGGCACCGGGCGCGGCCTGTTCTACTCCAACTAAGGGCAACAGATTGCAGTTCCTTGAGGGCAGCTTCGGCTGCCCTCTTTTACATTCCCTCTTGATTTCAGGACCATCATGAACGCTCGAATTCGCCTGCAGTTCGCCGCCGCTATCCTGTCGTCGCTGGCGCTATCGCCCGCATGGGCGCAAAAATTCCCCGCCATCGCCGATACGCCGCCGATGGGCTGGAACAGCTGGAACAAGTTCGGCTGCGACGTCAGCGAAAAACTGATACGCGACACCGCCGACGCCATGGTCAGCAGCGGCCTGCGCGACGCCGGTTACCTCTACATCAACCTCGACGACTGCTGGCAGGGCCAGCGCGACGCAGATGGTTTCATCCAGCCCGACCCGGCACGCTTCCCGTCCGGCATCAAGGCGCTGGCCGACTATGTGCATGCGCGCGGCCTCAAGCTCGGGATCTATTCCGATGCCGGCGCGCAGACCTGCGGCAAACGTGCGGGCAGCCAGGGCCATGAATACCAGGATGCGAAGCAGTACGCACGCTGGGGTGTCGATTACCTGAAATACGATTGGTGCAATACCGGCGAAGGCAAGGCGCAACGCAATCCGCGCGAAGCTTACGCCACCATGCGCGATGCAATCCACGCCGCCGGTCGCCCGATGGTCTTCTCCATCTGCGAATGGGGCGACAACCAGCCCTGGGAATGGGCCGGCAACGTCGGCCACCTGTGGCGCACCACCGGCGACATCACCCATTGCTGGCAATGCGAAGAAGGACACGGCTCGTGGTCATCGCTTGGGGTGCTGAACATCCTCGACAAGCAGGGACCGCTGCGCAAGTACGCCAAGCCGGGCCAGTGGAATGACCCGGACATGCTGGAAGTGGGCCTGCTGCCGAGCGCAGGCGAAAATCGCGCGCACTTCAGCATGTGGGCGATGCTGGCCGCGCCGCTGATCTTCGGCGCCGACGTGCCATCGATGCCGGCCGAGGTCCGGAACATCCTCGCCAACCGCGACGTCATTGCGGTGGACCAGGACCCGCTCGGGATCCAGGGCTTCGCCTTCTACAAGGCGCCTGGCGTCGAGTACTGGGCCAAGCCGCTGGTGAACGGCGACTGGGCCATCGCCTTCCTGAACCGCAGCGACGCTCCCATCAAGATTGCTCACGACTGGCGCAAGCATAATATCGGCGACGATGTCAGCGGCCGCAACGCCGACTTTGGCAAGACGGTCTACGAGCTGCGCGACCTGTGGGCCGGCCGCAAGCCGGGTACAACCGAAACACCGCTGACGATGACAATACCAGGGCGTGATGTCGTGATGCTGAGGCTGTCTCCCAGGAAGTAATGCTGCGCACGGCCGGCCGCGCCAGCGGCCGCCTGAAACCTCACTTCTCGAGTAGGTCGACGCCAAAAGGCTCCATGTGCAGCGCCCCCTCCCAGCGTTTGCCCGTGAGCACGCCGTTCATGGCGCCCTCGATCACCACGTCCTTGGGTTCGCCCGTCGTGTTGACGTAGAGCGTGCGGCCTTGCACGACACGGGCATAGACCCCGTCGGGCGTCTTTGGTCCCGGTACAATGCCCAGGCGCGCGAACAGCTGGTGGTACAAGGGTCGCATGAGCTGCGGATGCGCGGCCGTGGCGACGTAGATGGCGCGTCCCTTGCCGTAGCGGTTGGCCGTGACCGCTGGCGCCCTGCCGCCGACGTTGGCGAAGCTTGCCAGCACCTCGGCAGTCGACGGTTCCAGCACCTCGTAGGCGCCCAGTTCGGCCTTGACCTCTGCGCCGTCCACCGTGGTCTGCAGCGTGCCCGCGTTGTAGAACGCGCTGGTGCGCAAGCCGAACACGTCGGTCAGGCCACCCGGCAGCGGGGTGTCGAACCACTGGTTGTTGTCGTTCACCTTGGCCGACTGCGCGGTCATGATGACCGTGCCGCCATCCGCCACGAACTTGCGAAGATTCGTCCTCGACGCGGCATCCAGCAGGTACATGCCCGGTACGATCACCAGCTTGTATCGGCTCAGGTCCTCGTGGCCGACGTGGATGACCGCCACGTCGATGTTGTCCTTGAACAGCGGCTCGTAGGCGCTGTGCGCCTGCTTCATGTAGCCCGGGTTGACGTAAGGCCGCACCGTATTGTTCATGCCCTCCTTCGGCAGGTTGGTGGCGATGATGTTGTCGAACGCGTAGGCGATGGCCACCTTCGGCTCGTGCAGGCGCGGGAAGCCCAATTTTTCCAGCTTGGCGAATTCCTTCGCGATAGCAGCGAATTCGTCGAGCTTCCACGAAGGCCGGTCGTCGTGGTCGATCAGGCCGAACAGCGCCTGCTCCTCGCCGCCGTGGTGGCTGTGCCAGGTCCAGGGCATCACTGCCTGCGCGCCCATCAGCAGGCCGAAGTGCGCCCACATGCGCGACCGTCCCGGCGTGCCGTAATAACCGGCCCGCATCATCGTTGCCTCAAACCCGGCGCTCAGCGGGTCACCCGGGTAGAAGCCCATCGCGCCATAGCTCGCGTACTTGCGGTAGTTGGCCAGCATGTCGAATCCCTTGCGCCAGGCACTGTCCCACAGGTTGGAGATGGCGGGCTTGTCCGGCACGTTCTTCTTGCGCACCGCTTCCAGCAGCTCCAGCACTTCAACGGTCTGGTCGGACCAGAAACGCCGCATGTCGAGGTAGCGCTCGTAGGGACCGGGGCCTTCGATATACGGCAGGCGCACCTCGTCCCAAGTGTTCAGGTGGCGCGACCAGCGCTGCGTTGCCCAGGCCTTGTTCAAGGCCGCGACGCTGCCGTACTTGCGCTTGAGCCAGCCGATGAAGCGCTGGCGGTCGGCCTCCGAATACGACACCATGCCGTTGCCGCTCTCGTTGTTGTAGCCGATGGCGAACAGCGCCGGATGCCTGGCGTAGCGTTTTGTCATGGTATCGGTCAGGCGCACCAGCAGCCGGCGGTAGTCGGGATCGCTGGTGTCGTCCATATAGCGCTCGACCGGATCGAGCCGCGCGCCGCGCTCGGTGACGATGTCGACGCCCGGGTACTTCTTGTGCAGCCACACCGGGGCCGGTTGGCCCGGAATGTCCATGATGACCTTCAGGCCGGCGGCATGCATCCGGTCCATGATCCAGTCAAACAGCCTGAAGTCGAATTTTCCTTCGGCCGGTTCGAAGGCATCCCACGCCAGGTCGCCCATGCGCACGACCTTCATCCCCGCCTGCTTCATGCGCTGGATGTCGCGCTCGATCTGGTCGCGGCCACCACGGTCGAACGGTTGGTAATTGGTGCCGACAAATAGCTGGCCGGCGCCAGGCCATTCCGGATGGCCTTCCGCAGTTTGGGACCAGGCATCTGCCATGGTGAGGGTGGCCAGTGCCAGCGTGCAGGCAGCAGCGATTCTGTTGAATTTCATGGGACGCGGGGGATCAGGATGCTCACAGGGCATTCTGCAAGCGCCCATATCGCACTTCAATTGCGAAAACGGTCAGCGCAGCCAATGAAATTCGTCAGCAGAAAAAAACGGAGGCACGCGGCCTCCGTTCTCCGTGATTGCCGCTTAGTTGGTGTAGAGCACACCACGGCCGTTACCCGCGGCATAAATCCTGCCGTAGGTATTCCAGTCGCCAGCCAGGTGGTAAATGCCGCCGAACTGGTGGGCGTCGTCGTTGAAGCGCGACCAGGTGGCGCCGGCATCGTCGGAACGGTACACGCCCCACTTGCCATTGACCACACCCACTACATACACGGCGGCCGAATACGGCGAACCGACTGCCGCTTTGCCCAGGGTGACCGCGGTGGCGCCCTGCACATCCGGCCAGTTGTTGCTGCCCCAGACCGAAGCGAAGGTGCTCAGTTTGGTCCAGGTGGCGCCGGCATCGACCGAGTGGTAGACCGCATTGCCGTCAGCCAGCCAGACGTCGCCTTCCACGTTCGGATTCACCGCCATCGACGTATTGCCGAAGAACGTCACCATCGGGCTGGTCGCCTTGAACGAGGTGCGCTCGGTGAAAGTATGGCCGCCATCGGCCGAGTACCAGAAGTGCGCAGTATCCGACCATTGGTTCCACCATGCGCCGCCGGAATCGTAGGCATACACCTTGTTCGGATTCTTGCGGTCCGCCTTCAGGCGGTAGCTGCGCGGTGCGCCGCCGATCGCGGTCAGCGCCGGCAGGTTGGTCGCAGTCCAGCTCGCGCCATTATTGGTGGTGTAGGACGGCACCGCATCGCTGGGCGCCCAGATCACGTTGTTGCGGCTGGTGACCGCGACGTTGGCCGCGCTTTCGGTGCCGGTGGTGGCGCCGTTGGGCAGGGTGGCAAACTTGGACCAGGTATTGCCGCCGTCGCCGGACCAGTGGCCGATGCCAACCTGGCTGTTCCCACTGTCGACGCCGACGGCGGCGATGTACTGCGGATCGGACCAGGCCATGTCGGCCGAGTTGCCGTTGCTCCACGAGTTCAGGGGACCTTTGGTCGGACGGGTCGCCAGGTCGGTATCGACCCAGTTGCCGATGTCGCCCGAGCTGTTGATGAACTTGTACGTTGCGCCGGCCGGCGGCGTAATGAGGGCCAGGGTTGCGGTCTCTTCCAGGTTGTTGACCTTGTTCGACCAGGTTGGCGTAGCGGCCGAGGCATTCCAGGTTTCGACGATGCCGCCGCCGTGCACATGCATGACGTGGTCGCGGTTGGCAGGATCGATCTCGACATCGTCGACCCAGCCCGAGGCGATATCGCCCGGCATGTTCGCTGCGATTTCGCGCCAGCTTTGGCCGCCGTTGTCGGACAGCTGCACGACCTGCTTGCCGGAGTAATTGCCCCAGGTGCCGGTCACGCCGAGCGCGATGCGCGCACTCGAGCCTGTGCCATAGACAGACAAGCCGCCGTAGCCGCCCTGGTTGCTGGTGCTCAGCAAAGTCCAGCTGCCGTTGCCCGCCACGCCACCAAACTTGTAAAGATAGCCAGGGCCGCTCGGGCCTTCACCGGCGTTCTTGTTGAACACCACGTAGTACATGCCGTCATTGGCGCGCACCATGTGCGGAATGTGGAAACCGGCTGCCTGGGCCGGCACCGGCACCGGCGTCCAGCTGAAACCACCGTTGACGGACTTGTACAGCACCGACGTCAGGCCAGCTGCATTGGCATAATCCGGGGCAATCGCCGCATACATGATCCAGGTCGTGGTGCCGGTGCCTACGCTCGAATTGTCAAACATCAGGTGCTCGACGCCGATCGGCGAAGAACTGCCGGAGATCTTGGTGGAAGACAACGAGGTGACCTGGGCCCAGGTCTGGCCGGCGTCAGTGCTCTTCCACAAGCCCGCAGTACGCGAGCCATAGAACATGGTCGATGGATTGGTGGGGTCGAGTTTCAGGCGCTCGCCGATGGCGCGGCCGGTGTCGTTGCCACCGACCGGGAACGGCAGGTTGACCCAGGTCCAGTTGTTGCCGCGGTCGCTGGAAATATACAGGCGGCCATTCGCGCCGTCCCTCACCGTGTCGCCGGTGGCGATGTAGACCTTCTGGTCATTGGATGGATCAAGCGCCAGGCTCTCCACGTCGTGGTACCTGCCCTCGCTGCCACTGAAACCCAGGCCGTCGGTGATCGGGGTCCAGGTCGAGTCGGCCGCGTTCCAGCGGTAGGCGCCGCCCACGTCGGTACGGGCATACAGCAGGCTGGCGTTGGTCGGGTGATAGACCAGGCCGGTGACGTAGCCGCCGCCGCCCCACTTGACGCTGGTCCAGCTGCTGGCAGCGCCTGCCGCCTGGACCGTGGCGGTTGCCGCCGTGCTGACGCTGGCGCCAGGGCCGCCGGAGCTGCCGGAGCCGCCGCCGCAGCCGGCCACGACGCCTGCGACCAACA
>JBCNOX010000270.1:0-6951 GCA_039593645.1 Pseudoduganella sp. | reverse complement strand
CGACTGGGCCTCCAGCGGCAACACTTCCTCAAGCGGAATTGGCAGGCTGATTTCGGATTCCGCCATGCGGTTGAGGCCTGGCACCTCGATCATGGCTGTGTGCTGGCATGCGAGGAAGCTGACCGCCTCATCCCAGCTCGCAAAGGCGCGATCCAGACCGGCTGGCAGTTCGCGAAGCCCGGATACGCGAGTACGCGCCTCCAGCAGTGACGCGCTGCCGGCACCTGGATCGATGACGGTTGTGTACTGCTCGCCATCGCGGGCATGCACGAAGCGCGCTGGCAAATGCGTCGGCAAGATGTCGCTGAAGATGCGCGTGCCGAGTGCGTGCAGCGTGCTATCCATGACATTGCGAACGAAGTAGACCTTGCCCGGCTCTTCGAGATAAAAGCGCCAATTGCTTTGAAGGGGAGACGGCAGCAGCCGACGCGCCGGCCCCGCCAGCGCCGGCCCGAAGTGGCCATGCCGATAGGTCAGGATGGTAAACGGCGTAAGGCCGTTGCGCTGCCACAAGCGCACTCCTGCCGGCACCATCGCCTGCGCGGTCGCCGCATCCATCATCCAGGTCAGGTAGACAACATCGCGCACGTCGCTTTCCAGCGTCATGAACGGCAGGCGTGAAAAGACGGCACGGCGGGCGGCGGCAATGCGGCGGGAGTTGGCCAGGCGGGCGAGCAGGCGGCCAGGCAGGCCGGGTGTCGGGTGGACGAATTCGTTGGTCATATCGCGCTATCATAGGCGAATGAATATCAAGAAGACAATCAATCGCCTGGCCGCGCTGCTGCTCGCATGCGCCGCTCTCGATGCCCGGGCGGTGGATGCGGTGATCTTCGACCGCGCAGCGTCGCCCGCCGACCTGCGGCGCGAATATTCAAAGGCCCTGCTGCTGCAGGTCATGGAGCGTACAGTGCCCGAGTTCGGGCCGTACACGATCGAATATGCCGACATCCACATGGAGCGCCCACGCTTGCTGGAAGCGCTCAAGGACGGAAAACTGATCAACGTTACGGCCTATCCGGCCGACGCCAAATGGCTCAAAGCACTGCGCGCGGTGCCGGTGCCAACCGATATGGGCCTGCAAAGCTGGCGCATCGCGCTGATCGACAGCAAGAACCAGGACCGCATTCGCAAGCTGGCGCTGCCGCAGGGCCTGAAGGAAATGACTGCCGGCGTTGGGGCGGTCTGGGTCACGCGCGCATCGCTGCATGAAAATGGCTTCCACTACGTCACAGGCAGCAATTACATCGGGCTGTTTGACATGCTGATCGCCGGCCGCTTCGATTACTTCCCGCGCGGGGTGAACGAAATCTTCCAGGAGTACGACCAGCGCAAGCAAGCCTTCCCGCAACTGGCGATTGAAGAAAGCATTGTCCTGCACGACAATATTCCGTCGATGTTTTTCGTCTCGCCGAGGAACCCGCGCCTATATCAACGTATCCGCGCCGGCATGGAAGCGCTGCTGAACGACGGCACGCTGGAGCGCTTCGTGCTCGAACACCACCGCAGCAGCCTGCAGCGCGCTAAGCTGTGCAACCGCCGCCGCATCGACCTGCCGAACAAGGACGTCGATCCCGCAATGCTGGCCCGTAAAGAGCTATGGCTCGATCCTTTCAACCCGCGTCACGGATTTTGTCCGAAGTGAAGGGAAGGGTAGGGCGCCGCAGCAGCATTTCGCGCGCGGCAGCTTCCGGCAAGGGGCGGCTGAAGTAGTAGCCCTGGATTTCGTCGCAGCCTTCGGCGGCCAGTAGCCGCACCTGGTCTTCGGTCTCCACGCCCTCCGCAATGGCCTTCAGGCCCAGGCTGTGGGCCAAGCTGATGACGGCAGTGACGATGGCGTGATCCTCCGCATTGGTCGCAAGCCCGGAGGTGAAGCTCTTGTCGATCTTCAGCCGGTCCACCGGGAAGCGCTTCAGGTAACTGAGGTTGGAATAACCAGTGCCGAAATCGTCGATCGCCATATTGATGCCAATCGCACGCAGGCGCTGCATCAGGGCGATGGAACCCATCGGGTCGTCCATCGACAGGCTCTCGGTCAGCTCCAGTTCCAGCAAGCCTGGCGCGACTGCATGCCTGCCTAGCGCATCCTCCACGGTTGTGTCGAAATCATGCCGCGCAAACTGCGAGGCAGCGATATTGACCGCCACAGGCACCACTGGCACGCCTGCATCCTGCCACCCGCGCAAGGTGGCGCAAGTTTTCTCCAGCACCCATTTGCCGATATCGACAATCAGGTTGCTTTCTTCCGCCACCGGGATGAATTCCATTGGCGGCACCAGGCCCAGTTCCGGCGACTGCCAGCGCAGCAAGGCTTCCAGGCCGACGAGGGCGCCGCTGCGCAAGTCCACCTGCGGCTGGAAGTGCAACACGAATTCCTCGCCCTGCAAGGCGCGCAGCAAGCCTCGCTCCATCGTCACCCGCGCATCGAGCCGGCGCTGCATGTCCGGCGTAAAGAACTGCACGTTGCTGCAGCGCTGGCCTTTGCAGTGGTACATGGCGATATCGGCGTGGCGCAGCAGTTCTTCCGCGTCCAGGCCGTCGTCCGGATAGATGCTGAGCCCTATGCTGCCGCTGATGATGTGCTGCTGGCCGGATAGCATGATGGGCTCCGCCAGCTTTTCGCTGATGCGCTCCGCCAGCAAGGCAGGGGTCAGCTGGCCCTGCGAGCTGTCCAGCAAGAGCACGAATTCGTCGCCGCCCAGGCGGGCCACGGTATCGCTGTCGCGCACGCAGGAGCGCAATACCGAAGCCACGATACGCAGCAATTCATCGCCGACCGCATGGCCGCGCGTGTCATTGATCTGCTTGAATTTGTCCAGGTCGACGAAAGCCACCGCCAGCGAGGTGCCTGCGCGCTGCGCCTTGTCGATTTCCTCGCCCAGGCGTTCGAGAAAACAGGCGCGGTTGGCCAGGCCGGTCAGCTCGTCGTGCGTGGCGCGGTGGCGGATGGCCACCTGCTGCAGGCGCTCGGTGACATCGTGCGCCGCGTGCATCACCGAATCGCGATTATTGAAGCGGATCGAACATCCAAAGAATTCCACGTCCACCAGCCTGCCGTCCAGCCGCAGCAGGCGCAGTTCGCTGCGCGGACGCTGGTGCACCTTGTCGAGCTCCATCGGGGTCCAGGCATCGACGGCCGCGTGGAACTGTTCCGGCACCCGGTCCATGGCCAGGGTGCCGAGCAATTGCTCCGGGCCGGTCGCGCCGAACAGGCGCATGGCAGCCTGGTTCAGGAAGGTGATGCGGCCTTCGCAATGGATCCAGATCGCATCGGGCGCCAGTTCCACCAGGTTGCGATAGCGTAGTTCGCTCTCCTGCAGGAACTGGTTTTTTTCATAGAGCTCACGGCTTTTTTGCTCGAGCAAAGACTCCGCCTCCTTGCGCGCAGTGCGTTCGCGCTGCAGGGTTCGGGCCGAAACAAGGTCGGGCGTGGTCTCCATGATTCTGAGTATACGTAGGAGATTTCCTACCGACAATTAAGCAATGAAACGATTTGTAGATCCGCAACGCATTTCACAATATAAAATCAATTTCCGCAATTTGAAAAACATAGGATTCGCTGATAGAATCCTTCACACTTAGCCAAAGTCTTAGTAAATAATCACCAGCACCGTCCGGAGCACACAGGGTGGGGCGCCTTCAATCGATAGGAGACTAGTTACATGTCAGCTCAACTTGACCAGGTCACGGCACAAACGGCCAACGATCCTGATGCACAGGAAACCAAAGAATGGCTGGAGGCCCTGGAAGCCGTCCTGGAAAACGAAGGCCCTGAACGTGCCCATTACCTGATGGAGCGACTGGTCGACCTGGCGCGCCGCCGCGGCGCCGATATCCCATTCTCCGCCAATACCGCCTACGTCAACACTATCCCCGCCCACAAAGAAGCCCACTGCCCAGGCAACCTGGAATACGAAGAGCGCCTGCGCTCGTGGATGCGCTGGAACGCGATGGCAATGGTGGTCAAGGCCAACCGCGCCGACGGCGACCTCGGTGGCCACCTGTCCTCGTTCGCCTCGCTGGCCAACATGCTGGGCATCGGCTTCAACCACTTCTGGCGCGCCGAGAGCGCGGACCACGGCGGCGACCTGCTGTACATCCAGGGCCACTCGTCCCCTGGCGTCTACGCGCGCGCCTTCCTGGAAGGCCGCCTGACCGAAGAACAACTGCTGAACTTCCGCCGCGAAGTCGACGGCAAGGGCCTGTCCTCCTATCCGCACCCGAAACTGATGCCGGACTTCTGGCAGTTCCCGACCGTGTCGATGGGCCTGGGCCCGCTGATGGCGATCTACCAGGCGCGCTTCCTGAAGTACCTGCACGCGCGCGGCATCGCCAATACCGAAGGCCGCAAGGTATGGGCCTTCTGCGGCGACGGCGAGATGGACGAACCGGAATCGATGGGCGCGATCGGCATGGCTGCCCGCGAACAGCTGGACAACCTGAACATCGTGGTCAACTGTAACCTGCAGCGCCTGGACGGCCCGGTGCGCGGCAACGGCAAGATCATTCAAGAGCTGGAAGCGGACTTCCGCGGCGCCGGCTGGAACGTCATCAAGGTCATCTGGGGCCCGGGCTGGGACAACCTGCTGGCACAGGACAAGGACGGCATCCTGCAGCGCGTGATGATGGAAACCGTGGACGGCGAATACCAGAACTACAAGGCCAAGGACGGCGCCTACGTGCGCAAGCACTTCTTCGGCAAGCATCCGAAGCTGCTGGAAATGGTCGCCAACATGTCCGACGACGACATATGGCGCCTGACCCGCGGCGGCCACGATCCGCACAAGATCTACGCTGCCTTCAAGCAGGCCAACGAATCGGTCGGCAAGCCAACCGTGCTGCTGGTGAAGACCGTCAAGGGCTTCGGCATGGGCAAGTCCGGCGAAGCGCGCAACACCGCGCACCAGACCAAGAAGCTGGACGACGAGGCAATCCGCGAAATGCGCGACCGCTTCAACATCCCGATCCCGGACGACAAGCTGAAAGACATCCCGTTCTTCAAGCCGTCCGACGACGCGCCTGAAATCAAGTACCTGCACGAGCGCCGCAAGGCCCTGGGCGGCTACCTGCCGGCGCGCCGCATGAAAGCCGACGAACAGCTGGTCGTGCCAGGCCTGGACGCTTTCAAGGCCGTGACCGACCCGACGCCGGAAGGCCGCGAGATCTCCACCACCCAGGCCTTCGTGCGTATCATCACTGCGCTGCTGCGCGACCAGTCGCTGGGCCAGCGCGTGGTGCCGATCCTGGTTGACGAGTCCCGTACCTTCGGTATGGAGGGCCTGTTCCGCCAGATCGGTATCTTCAACCAGCAAGGCCAGTTGTACGAGCCGGTCGACAAAGACCAGGTGATGTACTACCGCGAAGACAAGGCCGGCCAGATCCTGCAAGAGGGTATCAACGAAGCGGGCGGCATGAGCTCGTGGATCGCTGCGGCGACCTCGTACTCGACCAACAACCGCATCATGATCCCGTTCTTCACCTACTACTCGATGTTCGGCCTGCAGCGCGTGGGCGACCTGGCATGGGCAGCGGGCGACATGCGTGCGCGCGGCTTCCTGATGGGCGGCACCGCCGGTCGTACCACGCTGAACGGCGAAGGCCTGCAGCACGAAGATGGCCACAGCCACATCATGGCTGCCACCATCCCGAACTGCGTGCCGTACGACCCGACCTTCGGCCACGAACTGGCGGTGATCGTGCAGGATGGCCTGCGCCGCATGGTCGGTGAGCAGGAAGACGTGTTCTACTACATCACCATCATGAACGAGAACTATGCCCACCCAGGCCTGAAGCCAGGCCAGGAAGAGGGCATCCTTAAGGGCATGTACCTGCTGCAGGAGGGCGACAAAGCCGCCAAGCAGCGCGTGCAGCTGATCGGCTCGGGCACCATCCTGCGCGAATCCATCTTCGCTGCGGAACTGCTGAAGAACGACTGGAACATCGCCGCCGACGTGTGGTCCGCTCCTTCGCTGACCCT
Organism: Pseudoduganella sp.; assembly: GCA_039593645.1. Classification (GTDB taxonomy): domain Bacteria; phylum Pseudomonadota; class Gammaproteobacteria; order Burkholderiales; family Burkholderiaceae_D; genus Rugamonas. The sequence goes on along the minus strand of JBCNOX010000270.1, from coordinate 977 downwards.
GGTGGCGCGCGAAGGCACCGACTGCGAACGCTGGAACATGGTCAACCCGACCAAGGAACAGCGCGTGCCTTACGTGACCGGCCTGCTGAAGGACACCACCGGCCCGATCGTTGCAACCACCGACTACATGCGTGCATTCGCTGAACAGATCCGTCCTTACATGCCGGAAGGCCGCACCTACAAGGTGCTGGGCACCGATGGCTTTGGCCGTTCGGACAGCCGCGCCAAGCTGCGCGAGTTCTTCGAGGTGAACCGCTACTACATCACCGTCGCATCCCTGCGTGCCCTGGCGGACGAAGGCAAGATCGCGATGTCGGTTGTGGAAGACGCCATCAAGAGGTACGGCATCAACCCGAACAAGCCAAATCCGGTGACCCAATAAATAAGAAGACGGAGCAAACACTATGAGCATGGTTGAAGTGAAAGTCCCGGATATCGGCGACTTCAAGGAAGTTGAAGTCATCGAGCTGATGGTCAAGGTGGGCGACACGATCAAGGTTGACCAGTCGCTGGTGACCGTTGAATCGGACAAGGCATCGATGGAGATTCCTTCGTCGCAAGCTGGCGTCGTCAAGGAAATCAAAGTGAAGGTCGGCGACAAGGTCGCTGAAGGCTCGCTGCTGCTGATCGTGGAGGCTTCCGGTGCCGGCGCTGCCGCCACCCCGGCCGCGGCAGCAGCCCCTGCTGCAGCCCCTGCGGCCGCGGCACCTGCCGCCGCGCCAGCGCCTGCCGCTGCCGCCGCGCCTGCGCCGTCTGCTTCGGCCGGCCCGGTCGAAGTCAAGGTTCCCGACATCGGCGACTTCAAGGAAGTCGAAGTGATCGAAGTGCTGGTCAAGGTAGGCGACACCATCGCCAAGGACCAGTCCCTGGTGACGGTCGAATCCGACAAAGCTTCCATGGAGATCCCATCGTCGCACGCCGGCGTGGTGAAAGAAGTGAAGGTCAAGGTTGGCGACAAGGTTGGCGAAGGCTCCCTG
>JBCNOX010000027.1:0-20674 GCA_039593645.1 Pseudoduganella sp. | reverse complement strand
TCGTCAGGCTCTTATTAGAAAAGCCCGCTAGGCATGTGCCAGCGGGCTTTTTGCTTTCCAAAACCGGTAAACCGGGGTCAGACCCGCAGGGTCAGACCCCCGTCTGAGCATGGGCTGGTGGTGTTGGGTCTGGGTCTTTGACTTTCGTCGGACGTCAAAGGCCTAGAACCCAACCCAAACTTCTGAACAGACTGGGTCTGGTTTACCGGTGTTGCGTAAAAGCATCAACGCTTTCATTTATATTATGTTGCTTAATATAAAGTTTATATAATTTATATTTTCCACCTCGCAAGAACATAATATGGCGTTGAAGTTCCGGTACGTAGCACTCCTGGCTTGTCTGCACTTCCCCGTGCACTTTGCACATGCGCAGGCAATTTCCCGCACCCCTAACGAAGAGTACGCAAAAGGCAATTACGCGCGTGCTTTCCGTGGATTCTTCGAGCAAGCCTCGCGCAGCAATGACCCCAATGTGCAGTTCAACCTGGGCATGATGTATGAGCGCGGGCAAGGCACCGACCAGAATGACGTCGAGGCGGTGAAGTGGTACTCGCGCGCAGTCGACCAGGGCCACGTTCCTTCGATGCGCCAGCTGGCCGGCCTGATGGCCTCCGGCCGCGGCACCAAACAGGATGGCGCTGGCGCCTTGGCCTTGCTGCGCAAAGCCATCGAGCAGAACGACGTGGGCGCGATCGAGCAGGTCGCCGGTATGTACCTCGAAGGCCGCGGCGTTCCTGCCGACCAGGCGCAGGCGAAGCAGTGGTACCAGAAGGCTGTTGCGGCAGGCAGCAAGAACGCCCAGGAAGCATTGAACCTGATCGCCGCGATGGAGCGCCAGGCAGCTGGTCCGCTCGCTCCAATTCGCAAGCGTGCGGTGGCCGGTGACGCCAACGCCCAATACGACCTGGCTGTGGCCTACCATACCGGCAACACGGTGCCGAAGGATCCGGCGCAGGCGCTGGAGTGGTACCTGAAAGCCGGCGAGCAAGGGCACGCGATGGCGCAATTCTATGCCGGCCTGCTGTACTCCAGCGGCGATGGCGTGCCGCAGGACTTGGCCCAAGCCCGCGCATGGTTCACCAAAGCAGCTGCGCAGGACAACAAGGATGCTGCCACCAACCTCGCCGTGATGCTCGACCTGGGCAAAGGCGGTCCGGTTGACCTGCCACAGGCTGCGGTGGTGTACCAGCAGGCGGCAAAGCTGGGTAGCGCGCAGGCGCAGGTAAGGCTGGCCGGCATGTACTGGATGGGGCAGGGCGTCAAGAAAGACTACAGCCAGGCCGCTGTCTATTATCGCCAGGCGGCGGAACAGGGCGAGGTCACCGCGATCCGCAAGCTGGTCTACCTGCTGGAGAACGGCGTGGGGACCGCCCGCAATGTCGACGAGTCGAAGAAGTGGGCCGCCAAGCTGGAGCAACTGGGCGGCAGCAACTAAGCAAGCGATGAGAAAGCCCGTCAGGCCAGTCCTGGCGGGCTTTTGTGCTTATGGGCTGACATTCATGCGCTGCGTGTGCGTCCAATTGTGGTCGTATGCGCTGACCGCGGAAGCAAAGGTGCGGTAAGTTTGTCCCTCGCCTGGCCATGGGTTCATGATGTAGATGTAGTTGGTCCCGTTATAGGTTTCATAGCCGCGTCCCACCATGATATGTCCGCCGCCATTGGTCCAGCCGTAGCGGATCACGAAGGGGCGGTTGGCGTTGATCTCATTCACCACCGAATTCCACGACAGGTAGTTGTTGATCGCCGTATTTGGCACGCCCCAGTTGTAGAGGATGTTCTGCACGCTGCCGGAAGTGCCGTACATATTGTTCGGGCGATTGGCGTAGCTGTTCCAGTTGAAGGTGCTGTTGCCGCAGGCGTAGTTGATGCCATAGGCCCAGTTCACGATCTGGCATTGGCTGGGCGTGCGGTTGTAGAAGTTCAGGACTGCCTTGCTGGAGGCGGACCAGCACCACTGGCTGTGCTCCTGGATGGTCAGCGGGACGTTCAACGTGCGCCATTGTGCAAAGGCGGAGGGCAGGGCAAGCGCCAGCGCTGCGCCGGCCACGATTTTTGCGATTTTCATGTTCGGCTCCTCCTTAGCGGAATGCTTCGATATTGGCTTTGACGGCGGCGCGCAACGGCTCCAGCAGCTCGGTGCCTTCAACCAGCTGGTTGCCGTTTTTCTGAAGCAGAAGCGATTCGCGCGCGGAGTGCAGCGGGGCGAATTTGGCGCGGTCCACTTCCAGCAGGTCGGCGCGAGCCTGGTAGATGCGAATGAAGCGCAGGTTGGAGCGCGCGCTGTTGCCATGGACAGCCATGGCGGCATCCACGTCTTTCGCCAGTACGGAGGCGCCATAAGCCACGGTTTCATAGCGGCCGTTCACCTGCTGTACGGTCGCCAGGCCGATTGGCTTGCCACGAAGGGAGATAACGAAACGCCACTCGCCGGTTGGCTTGGCCAGTGATGCAAGGTCGCCGCGCAACAGCAGCTGTTTCGGGTCCACGGTGTAGACCTCGAAGCCGTGGCTAACTGTGGCTTGCTTCAAATCGCTGACGTCCGTGATATCGAGCGGGAAATCCACCGGCGCGCTGCCGGGGCGAATCGCCTGCTGGTGCTCGGCGAATTGTGCGAGTCCGCGTTTGGCGGCCTGCAGTGCCGCGCCGTTGTCTGCTTTTGCCAGGAACGGGGCGGCCATCATCGCTGCGCAGGCAATGCGCAGCCAGAGTCGATGCATATGCATGTGACTACTCCTCTGAAGGTTGATCAGATATTTTTTGAGGTGCGAGGTGATTGCCCCCTCTGTGCTGGACCTGAGAGTTTCACAGGCGTCGGCGGCCTGCTTGCTCCTTCGGTGCGCAGGCGTTACTTTGCCGGCGGCTCTTCAGAGTTGTGAAAACACGCGACCGGTCCTTTGGCCTGAGAGATTCCGGGGGCGGCTTGCTCCTTCGGCGTTGTCCATGGGTGGGACAAACTCTCCCGATCGCGCGACCGGTGTGCACCGGCAGCGAAAACAGGATAGCCCAGGGATTTATATGATTTCAATCGTTTTCCGCTACACGTTGCGTTTCCGCCAAGTTGGCGTTTCCTGTTATTCTATTGACACTCGCCTGGGAAATTGGTAACGTTTCCAAAATAAGCAGCACACTACAGGAGACGGGATGTTTAAGCAGTTATTTGCTTGTGCAATGGCGCTTGCCGCTGCATCCGCGCAGGCTGCAGGGCCGAGTGCAGAGGTGATCCACTGGTGGACTTCGGGCGGCGAATCCGCTGCCGTCAAACAGCTTGCAAATGCCTATCGAGCGGCCGGCGGCACCTGGATCGATACCGCGATCGCCGGCGGCGAGCAGGCCCGCGCAGTTACCCTCAATCGCATGGTCGGCGGCAAGGCGCCGGCAGCGGCGCAGTTCAATATCTCCAAGCAGTTCCTCGATATCGTGGACCAGGACATGCTGGTGCAACTGGACGACGTCGCGCGCCAAGAGCATTGGGAATCTACGCTGCCGGAACCGATTGTGAACACCATCCGCATCGATGGCCACTTCTATGCGATGCCGATGAACATCCACATGCAGACGTGGATCTGGTATTCCAAGGTGGCCTTCAAGAAGGCAGGCATCGCCAAGGAACCGGCGACCGTCGATGAACTGTTTGCCGCGCTCGACAAGCTGAAGGCTGCCGGCCTGGTGCCGCTGGCGCATGGCGGGCAGGCCTGGCAAGAGCACATCCTGTTCGCATCGCTGCTGGCGAACATGGGCGGGCGCCAGCTCTACCTGCAAGTGATGCGCGACCGCGACCAGCGCGCCATCAATTCGGAACCGGTGCGCAAAGTACTGCTGGCATACAAGCGCCTGCAATCCTATGTCGATCCTGCTTCGCCGGGCCGCAACTGGAACGACGCGACGGCGATGCTGGTCAGCGGCAAGGCCGGTGTGCAGATCATGGGAGACTGGGCAAAAGGGGAATTCAGCAACGCGAAAATGGCGCCTGGCGTCGATTACGGCTGCATTCCAGGCCTTGGCGCGAATTCGCCTTACCTGATCCAGGGCGATGCTTTCGTCTTCCCGCGCTCGGACCGCTCGGATGTCCAGCAGGCGCAAAAGCTGATGACGAAAGTGCTGCTGGCGCCTGCAACCCAGGTGAGCTTCAACAAGCTGAAAGGCTCGGTGCCGCCGCGCGCCGATGCCGATACCAGCCAGCTCGATGCCTGCGCCCGTGCCGGCGCCGCCATCATGCGCGACCGCAGTCGCCAGGTCGGCGCGCCTGAGATCTACCTGACGCCAGATCAGAACGGCGCCGTGCAGGATGCGCTGACCGCCTACTGGAACACGTCGATGCCGGTTGAAAAAGCGCAGAAAGCGCTTGCTGCAGCGTTGAGGAATTAAGCGGTGCGTCGAGCCATGTCTTATGCAGCGCTGCTGCCGATGCTGCTGACGGTTTGCGTGGGCTACCTTGGCTCGTTCGCCTGGACTTTTTACGTGTCGCTCACCAGCTCGCGCAGCATCGCCACCAACAAGCTGGTTGGCATGGCGCAGTATGAGCGCTTATTCGACAACGAGCGCTGGCTGTTGTCGCTGCATAACCTGGCGTTGTTCGGCGTATTGTTCGTCCTGGCCTGCATGGTGATCGGCTTCCTCTTGGCTGCGGCGATCGATCGCCAGGTGGCAGGCGAGGGCGCGTTGCGCACGATTTTTCTCTATCCGTATGCGATGTCGTTTGTCGCGACCGGCCTGGTGTGGCAGTGGATACTGACGCCGGGCGGCATTCCGGGCGTGGAGATCGACTGGCTGGTGGACCAGAACATGGTGCTTTACACGGTGGTGCTGGCATCGGTGTGGCAGGCATCGGGCTTTGTGATGGCCCTGATGCTGGCTGGCCTGCGCGGGGTCGATCCGGAGATCTGGAAGGCCGCGCGGCTGGACGGCATCCCGGCCTGGCGCGTCTATATCTCCATCGTGCTGCCGATGCTGGCGCCGACGCTGGCCACGGTGTTCATCCTGCTGGCTACCATGGTGGTGAAACTGTACGATGCCGTCGTATCGATGACCCAGGGCGGGCCCGGCACGGCGAGCGAAGTGCCGGCGAAATTCATCATGGACCATCTGTTCCTGCGTGCCAATATCGGCCTGGCTTCTGCCGGCGCCGTGGTGCTGTTGCTGACGGTGCTGGCCTTGCTGGCGCCATGGGCTTATGCCCGCAGCCGGAAAGGTGCGGCATGAAAGCGGCGCGCATCGGGCTATACGTTTTCCTGGCAAGTGCGGCGCTGTTCTTCCTGCTGCCGCTGTACGTGATGCTGGCCACCTCGCTGAAGACGATGGATGAAATCCGGCTGGGGAATATCTTTGCGTTGCCGCTGGCGCCCACGCTGGATGCCTGGCGTTCCGCCTGGAGCGAAGCCTGCACCGGTGCTGCCTGCGAAGGCGTGCAGGGCGGGTTCTGGAACTCGGTGCGGATCGCAGTGCCAAGTACCGTGTTGCCGATTGCGCTCGGCGCGTTGAACGGCTATGCCTTGTCCTTCTGGCGGCCGCGCGGCGCGAACGTATTGTTCGCCATCCTGCTGCTGGGAGCCTTTGTACCGGTGCAGGTAATGATCTATCCGCTGGTGCGCATGATGGCTGGCTTGGGTGTGTTCGGTTCGCTGCCGGCAATTGTGCTGGTGCACCTGGTGTTTGGCATGCCGGTACTGACGCTGTTGTTCCGCAATTACTATGCGGCGCTGCCGCAGGAGCTGTTCCATGCTGCGCGTATCGATGGCGGTGGCTTCTGGCGCATCTTCTGGCATGTGATGCTGCCCTTGTCGGTACCGATGCTGGTAGTGGCGGCGATCATGCAGCTCACCGGCGTATGGAATGACTATATCCTGGGCCTGGTGTTTGCGGGGCGCGACAACCTGCCGATGACGGTGCAGTTGAATAATGTGATCAATACGACGACCGGCACCCGTCTTTACAATGTCAATATGGCTGCCACGATACTGACTGCGCTGGTGCCGTTGGCGCTTTATTTCCTGTCGGGCCGCTGGTTCGTACGCGGCATCGCTGCCGGTGCTGTGAAAGGTTGAACGGATGTCGAATGTAAGCCTGAAAAAGCTGGATATCACATTGGGCGGCAACGCGATTATCCGTGGCCTGGACCTGGAGGTGGAGGATGGCGAATTCCTGGTCCTGCTGGGCCCTTCCGGTTGCGGCAAGTCGACCCTCCTGCACAGCATTGCCGGCCTGACGGAGACCAGCGGCGGCACCATCGAAATCGGCGGCAAGGACATGTCGCGCACCGATCCGAGCGAGCGCGGGATCGGCATGGTGTTCCAGTCCTATGCCCTGTATCCCACCATGACGGTGGAAAAGAACATGTCGTTCGGCCTGCGAATTGCGGGTGTGGCGAAGGCGGAGATCAAGCGCCGCGTGGATCGCGTGGCCGCGATGCTGCACTTGGGCGAGCTGCTTGACCGCAAGCCGGCGGCGCTTTCGGGCGGGCAGCGGCAACGGGTGGCGATCGGCCGCGCACTGGTGCGTGAAGCCGGTGTCTATCTGTTCGACGAGCCGCTCTCCAACCTGGATGCGAAGCTGCGAACGGATTTGCGGCGCGAGCTCAAACTGCTGCACCAGCAACTGGGCGCCACAATGATTTATGTCACCCACGACCAGGTGGAGGCGATGACACTGGCCAGTCGCATCGTTGTCATGAGGGCGGGGCAGGTGCAACAGGTTGGCACGCCGGGCGAGGTGTATGAGCGTCCGGCAAACCTGTTCGTGGCCGGCTTCCTCGGTGCGCCGGCCATGAACTTTATTGAAGGCGAAGTCGACGCGGCCGGCACTTTCGCGGGCGCTTGTCTGCGGTTGGCGATGGGCGAGACTGCAGCTGCAGCGAGCGGAGTGCGCAAGGCCGTACTGGGCGTGCGCCCGGAGCACATATCGCTGGTGCCTGGCGGCTCCTTGCAGGGCAGGGTAACGCTGGTGGAGCCCATGGGCGCGCACCGCGTGGTATGGCTCGATTGCGGCGGCAAGCAGCTCTCCTGCATTCTGCAGGGGAGCCGGGCGATTGCGCCGGATGACACGGTCGCATTCGAGATTGATGCACAACGCGCGTTGCTGTTCGACCCGGACAGCGGCCAGCGCTTTGATTTGGCGGGCGCTTCAAGTATGCTCGCGATGACGTTATAAGAAGAAAAGGATTCCAGTGGCCACTATCAAAGACGTAGCCCGCCTGGCGGGCGTAGGATTGGGGACCGCCTCCCGCGTAGTCAGCGGCAAGGGCTCGGTGTCGCCAGCCACGCTTGAAAAGGTGAAGAAGGCAATCGATGAACTGGGATTCCGGCCGTCGCACGCGGCGCGCACGCTGCTGACTGGCACCAGCCAGATGATCGGCGTGTACATCCCGGTCCTGAGCGGCACCTTTTACACGCCGATCCTGCAGATCATCGATACCGAGCTGCGCGCCGCCGGCCTGCACATGGTGGTGGCCTTCGGCGTCGGCCTGGGCGATGAGCGCAAGCAGGCCAAGGACGGCATCCAGTTCCTGATGGAGCGCGGCTGCGATGGACTGATCGTGATGACCAGCGCCTTGCTGGATGAAGATATCGAAGCATTGGGCACGCAGCAAGGCAAGATCGTGGTACTGAACCATAGCCTGTCGAGTATTCCGGACCAGTGCTTCACGGTGGACCACAGGCTGGGCGGCCGCCTGGCTGCGCGCGCACTGCTGGACCACAAGCACCGCGAGATTGCCGTGGTGGCCGGCCCGTCGCGCCTTGCCGACAACGTGGAGCGTATCGAGGGCTTCATGGAGGAGTTGCAGCACGGCGGCATTGATACCAGCCGCATGTGGGTTGCGGAGAGCGACTTCTCGCCGGCCGGTGGCTGGGCCGCGGCCAAGGAACTGGTGGAATCGGGGCACCGTTGTACGGCCCTGTTCTGCGCCAACGATGAAATGGCCGTGGGAGCGCTGTCCTACTTCCAGGAGGCGGGCATTCGCGTGCCGAACGACCTTTCCGTGATTGCATACGACGACACGCCAAGCGCAGAGTTTTCCGCGCCACGCCTGACTACCGTCCATATGCCCTGGCGTGAGATGACGATGAATGGCCTGAGCGCCTTGCTGAACCGCTGTTACGACCTGCGGCGCACGGTAACGCGCAGCTTCCCGGTGACGGTAACGCTGCGTGCATCCCTGGCCAAGGCGGCCAGCGCCAAGCGCAAGGCCGCTGCATGAACTGAACCTCGGGAAGGGCGCTCGCGCCCTTTTTTTCGACGAAATATGGAAACCTTTCCAATTCCTGTACACTACTGCATATGACTACTCCAGACCAGATTGAACCAGGCGCCCCGGCACGCAGCGATTTCGCCCGCGACTTCCTGTGGGGTTGCGCCACCTCGTCCTACCAGATCGAAGGCGCCGGCAGGGAAGACGGGCGGGCCGAATCGATCTGGGACCGCTTTGCCGCCACGCCCGGCAAAGTGCGCGACGGGTCGAGCGGCCTGGTGGCCTGCGACCATTACCATCGCTGGCCTGAAGATATGGATATCGCCCGTGACATGGGCCTGAACGCCTACCGTTTTTCGATTGCCTGGCCGCGCATCGTCTCGGAATTCGGCGCGGCGCCCAACCAGAAAGGGCTGGACTTCTATTCGCGCCTGGTGGACGGCATGCTGGAGCGAGGCATCCAGCCCTGGGCCACTTTGTACCACTGGGATTTGCCGCAATACCTGCAAGACCGCGGTGGCTGGGCCGAACGCGACACGGTGCAGCGCTACCTGGAATTCGTGGATGCCGTCACGCTGCGCCTGGGCGACCGCGTGCAGCACTGGATCACGCACAACGAGCCGTGGTGCACCGCCATCCTGGGCAATTTCGAAGGCGTGCATGCGCCAGGGCTGACTGATTTCGGCACGGCGCTGCAAGTGTGCCATCACGTTCTGCTTTCGCATGGCAAGGCGGTACCGCTGATCCGCGGGAACGTGCCGGGCGCGCGCGTTGGCATTTCCCTCAGCCTGCACCCGTTGCGCGCCGCCAGCTCCAGCGAGGCGGATCGCGCCGCATGCGAGCGCCACGATGGCTTGCGCTACCGTTGGTTCCTCGACCCGCTGCACGGACGCGGTTATCCTGCGGCGACCCTGGAACAGGTTGGCGCAGCGGCCCCTGTGGTGCATGAAGGCGATATGGAGGCGATTGCGGTAGCGACCGACTTCATGGGCGTGAACTACTATTTTCCGGAAACGGTTGCGGACGCGCCCGGCCACGAGCCGCTGGATGCGCGCGTGCTGCCGCCGCCAGCCGGGGCGGAGACCACCGCCATGGGCTGGGAAGTGGCGCCGGAAGGCATGAGCGAGCTGCTTGGCCGCATCCATGCCGACTACGCGCCGAAGGAGCTGTACATCACCGAGAACGGCTCCTGCTTTGACGACGAAGTGCTGGCCGATGGCAGCGTGGCCGACCTTGGCCGCCGCCGATACCTGGCGCGCCACCTGGGCGCAATGAAGGATGCGATTGCGGCCGGCGTACCGGTGAAAGGCTATTTTGCCTGGAGCCTGGTCGACAATTTTGAGTGGGCGGAAGGCTACCTGCGCCGTTTCGGCCTGGTCCACATCGATTACACAACACAAAAACGAAGGCTGAAGGAAAGCGGCAAATGGTATCGCACCTTCCTGCAACAGCCATAAAAGGAGACAGGATGAAACAGGTTTCACTGCTGGCCGCAGCGATTGCCATGGCGCTTCCCGCAGCGGCTGCGCCACTGGCTGACTGGCCGCGCGTAAGCAGCGCGATCACGAGCGATGCTGCGCTTGAGAAGCGTGTCGCCGATATCGTCGGCAAGATGACGCTGGAACAGAAGATCGGGCAAATGACCCAGCCCGAGATCAAGACTACATCGCCGGACGATGTGCGGCGCTACTACCTTGGTTCGGTGCTGAACGGTGGCGGTAGCTGGCCGAACGGGAACAAGCGTGCCAATGCGGCCGAGTGGCTGTCGCTGGCGCAGAAATATCACGACGCTTCGATGGCAACCGATATGGCGGTCAAGGTGCCCGTGGTGTGGGGCATTGACGCTATCCACGGTAACAGCAATGTGTTTGGCGCTACCTTGTACCCGCACAATATCGGCCTCGGCGCGGCACATAATCCCAGGCTCGCCTACGAGATCGGCGCGGCGACCGGCAAGGCTGTTCGGGCAACGGGTATCGCCTGGGTGTTCGGTCCGACTATCGCGGTGGTGCGCGATGATCGCTGGGGACGCACCTACGAAAGCTTTTCGGAAGACGGCAAGCTGGTGGCGCAATATGCCGGCGAATATGTCAAAGGTCTGCAAGGGCGGTTCAGGACCGATGCGAACGTACTGGCCAGCGCCAAGCATTTTTTAGGCGATGGCGGCACCGACCAGGGGAAAGACCGCGGCGACAACAAGTCTTCGCTGGCGGACATGATCAATATTCACGGCGCCGGCTATGCGCCGGCGCTGGCGGAAGGCGCGCAGACAGTCATGGCATCCTTCAATAGCTGGAACGGCGTCAAAATGCACGGCAGCCGCGAGATGCTGACCGATGTCCTGAAGGCGAAGATGGGCTTCGACGGTTTCGTCGTCAGCGACTGGAACGGCATTGCCGAAGTGCCGGGCTGCCGCAACGATAGCTGTCCTCAGGCGATCAATGCCGGCATCGACATGGTCATGGTGCCGGACGACTGGAAGGCTTTCATTGCCAACACGATTGGCCAGGTAAAAGCGGGCGAGATCCCGATGTCCCGCATCGACGATGCAGTGAGCCGCATCCTGCGAGTCAAGCTGCGTGCAGGCCTGTTTGGCAAGAGCCCATCGCAGAACGCCTATGCCGGCAAGGACGCGGCCCTGCAGGAGCGGGAACTGGCGCGCCGCGCCGTGCGCGAATCGCTGGTGCTGCTGAAGAACGAAGGACCTGCACTGCCGCTTGCGCGCGGCAGCAAGATCCTGGTGGTCGGCAAGAGCGCCGACAATATATCGAACCAGACCGGCGGCTGGTCGCTGACCTGGCAGGGCACCGATAATACCAATGCGGACTTCCCGCATGCCGACAGCATCCTGGAAGGCATCCGTGCTGCTGCGGGAACGGGCAACGTGGAATTCAGCATTGACGCGCAAGGTGTCGACCTGTCCCGCTTCGACGCTGTGATTGCGGTCGTCGGCGAACGTCCCTACGCGGAAGGCGACGGCGATATCGGTCCTTCGGGCACGCTGCGCCACACCAGCCGCTATCCGGAGGACCTGGCGGTGCTCGAAGCGGTGGCTGGCAAAGGCAAGCCCGTCATCACAGTGTTCGTTGCAGGCCGGCCGCTGTACGTGAATGACCTGCTCAACCTGTCCGATACCTTCATCGCGGCTTGGCTGCCGGGCACTGAAGGCAAGGGGGTGTCCGACTTGCTGGTGGCCGGACCTCGCAGTTATGACTTCCGCGGCAAGCTGTCGTTCTCGTGGCCCAAGTCGGCCTGCCAGACGCCGCTCAACGCTGGCGATGCAGGCTACGCGCCGTTGTTTGCCTTGAATTATGGCTTGCGCAAGGGGCAGCGCTCGAAGCTGGGCAAGCTGGATAGCTCCTACGCCCCGGGCGGCTGTGGCGCGAGCAATATCGTGCCTGTACATGGCCAGGCTGACCGTGCCAGCTTCCCGCTGGTGATCCGCAGCGGCAGTGAGCAGCTGGCGCTGGGCGCTGACCTGAATGCGACGTTCCGCCTGCCCGGCATCACGGTACAGACGGCGCAGGTGAATACGCAGCAGGACGCCAAGCTCGTGACCTGGTCGGCCGGCGCGCCGCAGGGCGCGGCGCTCGTTGCGCGCGGAGCCAAGCCGATCATGATTCCGGAGGCCGCCGTGCGTGACGGCGTCCTGCAGTTCGACGCCATTGTAAGCGCGGCACCGCAGGGCACGGTCATGCTGGCGATGCAGGACACGGCCCTGGACGCGACCAGGCTTTTCAAGCGTCTCGCCGGCAAGGGCAAGCAGTCCGTCAAGCTGCCGTTGGCCTGTTTCACCGCGCACGGACTGCGGCTGGAGCGCATGGATGCACCGTTCGCCATCAGCGCCAGTGCACCGTTTGCCGTGGCGATCGCCAATATCGACATCGCAGGCGGCGCCGCCACAGCGCCGGATGCGGTACCTTGCGAAGAACTGAAACAGGAGAAATAAATGGCAAGTATCGCTCCTAACTCTTCCAGCGCCGCGCCTCAGAAGGCGGCAGGCGCCGCGCAGAATGGCGCCAACACCGGCGCGCTGGTGATCGTCACCATCCTGTTTTTCATGTGGGGCCTGATCACATCCTTGAACGACATCCTGATCCCGCACCTGAAGGCGATCTATACGCTGAGCTATGTGCAGGCCATGCTGGTGCAGTTCTGCTTCTTCGGTGCGTATTTCATCGTATCGCTGCCAGCCGGCGCCTTGATCCGGCGCATAGGCTACCAGAAGGGCGCGGTGGCGGGACTGCTGATTGCTGCCGGTGGCTGTGCGCTGTTCTATCCGGCCTCGTTTGGCGGGTACGGCCTGTTCCTGTTTGCCTTCTTCGTGCTGGCTTCGGGAATTACCATCTTGCAGGTGGCGGCTAATCCCTATGTGACCGTGCTTGGCGCGGCGCGCACCGCATCGAGCCGCCTGACGCTGACCCAGGCCTTCAATTCGCTCGGCACTACCATCGGTCCCGCCGTTGGCGGCCTGCTGATCCTGTCGGCAGCCGGCGCCGCGGCTGGCGCGGCCGCTGATGCCGCAACGGTGCGTGGCCCTTACCTTGGCCTGGCCGGGGCACTGGCGCTGCTGGCCGTGCTGTTCTATGCCGCCAGGCTGCCGCAGATCCAGGACAGCGAGGACGTTGCGCTGCCGGGCGAGGGACATGGTTCCGCATGGGCCCACCGCCACCTGGTGCTCGGCGCTATCGGCATCTTCCTGTATGTAGGAGCGGAGGTCAGCATCGGCAGTTTCCTGATCAACTTCCTCGGCGAGGCGCAGATTGCCGGCCTGGCGCACGCCGATGCGGCGCACTACGTCAGCATGTATTGGGGCGGCGCCATGGTTGGACGGTTTATCGGCTTCGCCGTGATGCGCGTGGTAAGCCCAGGCAAGACGCTGGCCTTCAATTCGCTGCTGGCGATCGCGCTGGTGCTGGCGGCAGTCTTCGGCAAGGGCAGCGTGGCGATGTGGGCTATCCTGGCAGTTGGCCTGTGCAACTCGATCATGTTCCCGACCATCTTCAGCATGGCGCTGAACGGCCTGGGCAAGTACACGGGTCAGGGCTCGGGCATCCTGTGCATGGCCATCGTCGGCGGTGCGCTGGTGCCATTCGCGCAGGGTGCGCTGGCCGATTCGATGGGCGTGCAGGCGTCCTTCATGCTGCCGGCCGCCTGCTATGCCTTCATCTTCTACTTCGGCGCCAGGTACTCTTCCATGTACGCGGCGCAGTAGTTCTCAACGTACTGCTGGTGCGGCGGCAGCTGCGCCACGGTACGGGCCACGTTGTTGCGGATGCTGTCGAGGAAAAAGGACAGCTCCGCGTCCCCCATCAGGTCTGCGGACGGGTGATGCTGCAGCGGCGTGATGCCCTGGCCCAGCATCACCTGCACCCACGAGTTTTCGGCAAACAGTTCATTCGACAGGCGGAACACGCGACCAGTTTCGCGGAACATGTCTATGCGTTGCTGCAGCGACGCAGGCACTTCCATCCCGGCGCAATGGCGCCAGAAAGGCGCGTCGCGGCGGTTCGTGACCTTGTAGTGCAGGATGATGAAGTCACGGATATGCTCGATCTCGGCCCACGCCTGCCTGTTGTACTCGTCGATCTCCGATTGGTAGATGCCGGCGGAAGGGAACATCTGCATCAGGCGGATGATGCCGCGCTGGATCAGGTGGATGCTGGTCGATTCAATCGGTTCCAGGAAGCCGCTGGCAAGGCCGATTGCGATGCAGTTTTTGCTCCAGACTTTGCGGCGCTGGCCTGGCTTGAAGCGAATGACCCGTGGCTGCACCAGCTGCTCGCCGGTGATGTTCGACATCAGCCTGGCGCGTGCAGTATCGTCGTCGACGAACCTGCTGGAGAACACCATTCCGTTGCCGACCCGATGTTGCAGCGGTATGCGCCACTGCCAGCCCCACTCTTGGGCAATGGCACGCGTATAGGGCACGGCAGGTCCGGTCGAGGAAGTCTGAACCGCAATTGCGCTATCGTTGTGCAGCCATTGCGACCAGTCTTCAAAGCTCTCGCCCAGGGTTTCGCCAATCAGCAGGGCGCGGAAACCGGTGCAATCGATGAACAGGTCGCCCTCGAGCATGGCGCCGGAATCGAGCTGCAGCGCCGTGATATGGCCGCTGGTTGCGTCGGTGTGGACTTTGGCGATCTTGCCTTCGATGCGCTGCGCCCCGTAGCCTTCCGAATACTTGCGCAGGTAGCGCGCATAGGCGCTGGCGTCCAGGTGGTAGGCGTAGTTGATGCCTTCGCGCGGCAGGTGCCCGAAACGGTTCAACTGCGCGGCTTTCAGCTCAAGGCAATAGTCGCCAAAGTCGCTGGCGAGCCCGCGTTCGCGGCCTTTGTGCCAGAAATGATTGAAACCAGCGGTCCAATGGTCGGTGCCGGTCATGCCGAAAGAGTGGATGTAGTCTTCGTTGACGTTGCGCCAGTTTTCGAAGCTGATGCCCAGCTTGAAGGTGGCTTTGGTGGCTGCCATGAATTCCTGCTCATTGATCTCCAGCAGCCTGTGGAAATTCAGCAGGCTCGGGATGGTCGCCTCGCCAACGCCGACGGTGCCGATTTCGTCCGACTCCACCAGCTTGATGTCGAGGACTTTTCCAAGACTGCGCGAAATCGCCGCGGCAACCATCCAACCGGCGGTGCCGCCGCCTGCAATGACAATACGCCGCACAGGGCGGCGCTGGGACTGTTCATCTCTCACTTCGGTCTCCGTTTATCGGTTGATCTTCTTGAGAAGCTGGGCGCGCAGCATGCGCGCTGCATTGTCGTCCATAGGGCCGAGCGCCCGCCGTGCGCCCTCGGGGATGTGGGCGGCGGTCTGCTCATCTGCCTGGAATACGTAATGGCGGAAGATTTCCTGCCATGCGCGGCGCTGGTCGGGCGGCAGGTCGCGGATCGAGAGCAGCGACAGCATGAGCGCATTGGCCGGCGTGTCCATGTAGGCGGGCGACTGGCGCCACCAGTAATTGACCAGCACATTGAAGCTTTCGCGTGCTTCGACATGGTGCCACCACATGCTGGGGATGAAGATTGCATCGCCTGGCGCCAGTTCTGCGGTTTTCGCGTGGCGCATCGCTTCGCTGAAGCGGGGAAAGCGTGCCAGATCCGGCTGGTGCATGTCGACCAGGCTGATTGGCTGGCCGGCTGGCGTGAAGTCCAACGGGCCGACGTACAGGTTCTGCAATTGATCTGGCGGGAACAGCGTGAACCTGCGGCGGCCGGCTGTCACGCATGCCAGGTTGTCGGGCAGGTCGTAATGAGCCGGGATGCGGGACCGGTTGCCGATCCAGATGCTTGCAAGTGCGTCGCGCTGACCCAGGTCGAGCGGGTTTTCCTCGACAAAGCCCGGCAGCGCCGTTTCTATGGTGGTCGAGCCTACATAGATGGTGGGCGGGCGCGGATTGCCGCTGTGCCGGGCCAGTTCCATGAGGACCTGGTCGAGTCGCGTCTGCACTGAGGCGAAATTGAAGCCGCTCAGGTCTTCGTTGTAGAAGATGCGGCCCCCGATTTCTGGCCCGCCGAGCATTGCGATTACGGTGGCGTCGCGGCAGAAGCGGCGCAAGTATGCATTGGCGCTATCGGCGCCGTTGCGGGCGGCCTGCACTGCGGGCCAGCGCGCCGCAAATCCGCGCAGTACCACCGGTGCGGCGCACGCCAGCAGCTCGTCATCCAGGTCGGATGGCGTTACGCCATGCAACTCGCGGATCGGTTCAGCACTGGCCAGCATGGACGCGGTTCTTGCGTTCGATCAGTGTGCGGAAGTTGGACATGGAGGAGATCACCATGTAGATCGGCTGCAGGTAGCCGTTGCGGTTGAGGCGTTCCAGCACGCTGCCCGGCAGTGCGGCAAGGCGTTCTTCGTTGATGGTGTAAAAGCCGGCCAGGCGGCACTGCGCGCCGTCATCGAGTTCGATGTCGAAGACGAAGGATTCGAGCAACTGATGCTCCAGCAGCGCCGCCATGAAGCCGCGCGCTTGCTGCAACCCCTGGTGAATGGCCAGCAGGGTGGAGTTGACGCTCTCCAGGTACTCTGACGTTCCGCCATGCGGCAGGAATACGCGCTCGCCGCTGGATGCGCTGATGCGCGGGTTCTCCAGGTCCACGTGCACCGTCAATTCGTCGCCGTTCACGCCGATCAGGAAGGGTTGGCGCTGTATCGCCAGGGGAACGTATGAGGCCTCCCATCCGTGCAGGCCGAGGAACAGGTTTTCACCTTCCTGGAAACCGAACAGCGCATGCGCCTCGAAACCGCCGTCGCCCGCCTTGCGGAACACGATGGGGTAACAGGCCTGTACGTCGCGGAATTCGGACGGAAAGGTAAGGGCGGACATGACGTTGTCGCCGAAATGGGCGCCGCGCCCGGTCTGTACGTGCAAGTCCTTGTGGTCGATGTTATTGAGCAGCACAGGTCTGGCCATGATGATCCTTATCTGGGCGGCCGGCCGGGCGGCGCCGTGCCACCCGGCCTACCGCGGCTTGTCGTCAGAACTTGTAACGGGCACCCAGCATGTAGCGAGGCCCGGATTGCGTCACAAACAGCGCCATCGATTCAGCGCGGCCGTGCACGCGCTGGATTTCGTTGGTCAGGTTGATCGCCTCGAACTGTACGCTGAGCTTCTCGTTGAAGGCATAACCGATGCTCAAGTCAAGCTGGCCATAGGCTTCCGTGTAGTTGGGGTTGGGGCCGGCGCCATCAAAGGTCGATGACAGGAATTTGTCGCGCCAGTTGTAGGCTGCACGGATCGACCAGTTCTTGTCTTCGTAGATGCCCACCAGGTTGGCCGAGTTGCTCAGGCCTACCAGCGCGAACTGCTCGCCGATCTTGAAGTTGTCATACTTCAGGCCCGAGTCCACCCAAGTGTAGTTGGCCGAGATGCCGAAGCCCGAGTTGCCGAACATATGCTGGACGTTGATTTCGGCGCCTTTCAGCTTTTCGTTCTTCTGGTTGGCGAAGGAGTTGATCTCGAACGACATCACCGGATCGTTCGGCTGGCCGACGATAGTGCCGGTGGCATTGCCGCTTGCATCGTCCGGACCGCGCGTCACGCCAGGGGCGGTCGGGTGGTTGCGGAAGATGTAGTTGCGGATGCAGACACGGTCGGTGCCGCAATTGCCTTGCTGGACCGCTTCGTTCCAGAGTGCGCCTCCCACCGGCGTATGCAGGTTGAACGGGGTAGCGGTGATCTTGGACTGGCCGGCGTAGTTGCTCAGGTCCTTGTGGAACAGGCCAATCGAGGCGAAGCTCTGCTGGCTGTAATACCATTCCCACGACAGGTCCAGGTTCTTCGACTTGACCGGTTTCAGTTGCGGATTGCCTTGGCTGCCCGTGCCGCCGAAATCGCGCGCCAGGCGGTCCAGCGTGGTGCCGCCCTGGATCTGGTCGTAGCGCGGACGCCCGATGGTTTCGCCATAGCTGGCACGCAGCTTCATGTCCGGACGAATATCGGCGTCCCAGTCAACGCTGGGCAGCCAGTGGTTGTACTTGCCGGTAAGTGTGGTGAACGTCGGCGCGCCGAAGCTGAGCGGGAATTCGTTGGCGGATACCCAGCTCACGCCCGTCGCAGCCGGCACCAGCGCGGTCGAAATGACGTCGGTTTTCTCGTAGCGCACGCCGATATTGGTATGCATCGGGATCGCAGTGTCCCAATCGGTGCCGAACTGGATGTAGGCGCTCTTCGACTTTTCCTGGGTGCGCTGGTCGGTGTCGAAGGTGTCCTTCGGCATGTACATTTCCGGCATGCCGGTCACCTTGGCGGTCAGGGCGCGCAGCTCGGCGAAATTGAAGGTGTAGAACTGGTTGAACAGGGCAGGGTTGCCGCTGCCGTTGATCTTGTCGTAGTACTGCCGCAGCGACTCCTGGTGGAACAGGCTGGCCGGGTAGTCGGATGCAGTCGAAGCGCCGCCCCAGGAGTCGCGCTGCTGGGTCGACATGGCGGAGCGGTTCTTCACCTCGATCGTGCCCACGCCGAAGTTCAGGTTCGACGCCTCAAGCAGTTTCAGGCTGCCCTTGAATTGCGCCTGTTCGATTTCCCCCTTCATGTAGCCGTTCTGGAAAACCGAGCCGGTTACCTGCTGCGGAGCCCTGTTGAAATCGGCGCCCTGGATGCTCAGCACCGGGAAGTCGTCGCGGAAGTCGACCATGGTGTCGCCGCGGCTGAAGCTTGCGGTGCCGATCACGTTGCTGGAGCCGAACGGGCTGTCGGCCTTGGATTCGGCGCTGGATTTATGCACGTCCAGTTCCAGCTTCAGGCCATCGGTCTTCCAGGCGGCGTTGAAACCGAGCGACCGGTTCTGGGTCTTGGTCGCGAAGTCGGCGCCGCCCATGGCGATATCGCTGTTCGCGGCGGGAAGCAGTTCGGTGTAGACCAGCGGAGCGGCGACCGGGCCGTTGCTCCAGGTGGAAGTGGATGGGCCGAAGTTGAACCAGGCCGACAAGTCCTGGCGGCGGGTCTGGATCTTGTTTTCGGAATAGGTGTAGTCCAGCGTGGTGGTGAGCTGCTTGACCGGCGCCCATTGCAAGGTCAACTGGCCATTGGTGCGCTGGCGCTGCACGCCGTTCATGTTGTAGTTCAGGTTCTGCGGCAGCGAGTAAATGTCGCCGTCTTTTGGCCGGTTGGTGGCGCCGGTCTGCGGCAGCGGGCCGCCGTTGCCCGGGTAAGGGCCGCGCCAGCCATTCGATACGGCAGCCTGGTTGAAGCCCAGGTTGCGTTCCTGGTAGCTGGCGCTCAGCGCCACGCCAAAGCGGTTGTCGTCGAAGGTATTGCTGTAGATGCCCGAAACCTCCGGCGTGGTCGCGCTGCCTTGCTTGACGTCGTTGGGCAGGTTGTTGTGCGAGGTATCGTGCACCGCCTTGACGCCGACGCTGGCCACCATGCCCGGACGGTCCAGCGGACGCGCCGTCAGCACGTTGACGGTGGCGCCGATGCCGCCGGTCGGGGTTTCGGCGCGGCCGGTCTTGTAGACCTGGATCTGCGAGATCGCTTCCGACGCCAGGTTGGCAAAGTCGAAGGCGCGGCCGTTCAGGTCGCCCAGGTTGGAGGTCGGCATCTGGCGGCCATTCAGCAGCACCAGGTTGAAGTCAGGGCCTACGCCGCGCACGGTGATCTTCGAGCCTTCGCCGATGGAGCGGTCGATCGACACGCCGCTGATGCGCTGCAGCGATTCGGCGAGGTTAGTGTCCGGGAACTTGCCGATGTCGGCCGCCACGATGCCGTCCACGATGCCGTCGGCATTGCGCTTCAGGTTCATCGAAGAACCCAGGCTGGCACGCAGGCCGGTCACCACGACAGTCGTCAGGTCGCCGGTGTTGGAAGGGGCGGGCGCCACGCCTGCCTGGTCCGATTCCTGTGCCTGGGCCGGTACGATGAGCGCCGCGCAGGCGGTGGCTACTGCAAGGCTCATCAATGTCTGCTTCGCCTTTGGATAGTGCATTTGGTCTCCTTGGTTCTTATAGTCTGGCCGCCTCCCCAACCAGCATGGAAACGTTTCCACATAGTGCTTAAAAATACTAGGGGCAGCAAAATCGATTGTCAATAAAATACGCCGGGAATCGGCAGGGAGTGTGGGGTTTCCGTCATCAAACTGGAAACGTTTCCATTCTGGTCAGCGCAATATAGCACCCTTCAAAAATTCAAGTCAACAGCTTTCCCGTGCCGTATTTGCAACACAAATGGGAACGTTTCCATCGGCGCGTTTATGTTGCACGCGGGTATCTATCGAATGGAAACGTGGCCAAGCAACAATCGGACTTTTCCCTTGTTTGACTGGTGGTACACTCGGTGCATGAATGCAATCATTCTTGCTGCGCTTTTAGGCGCCGCCCCAGCTACGCCGGAACATGCTGTGGCCACCCTGTGGCGCTCCCTCAGCCACGACGCCGGCAAGGCCGGCGATGAAGCGGCGCTGCGCGCCATCCTCCATCCGGATGCCATGGTATATGGCGCACGTTACCGCGACGGCGCTGCCGCGTTGTCGGTGGTGCGTGGCACTGATTTCGCGACCGGCATCGGGCGCGTTGGCGAGAGGGGCTTCTACGAATGCGAAGTAGCCCGGGAAGTGCGCCAGTACGACCGGTTCGCCACCGTCTACAGTGTGGTCGAATCGCGCGAAGAGCGCAGCGCGGCGAAAGCGAAATTCACGGGAGTCAACAGCATTCAGTTATACCGCGCCGACGACGGATGGCGCATCATAGGCCTGTATTACCAAGTCGAACGGCCTGGCCAGCCAATCTCGCTACAGGGCGGCACGACGGGCGCCTGCCTGGAGGGATAATGAACGAAAAGACCGCCCGCGCCATCCTGCTGGTCAAGGCGATCGAAGAAGCCGACCAGCAAAAGGAAGTGCTGACCGACGACGATCGAAAATTCGCCAGCCGCACCGCGCGCGAACTGGCGCACTGGCAGGCTGCCGAACAGCGATCGGCAGCTACGCTGCCGGACTTCCTCTACCACCGTGCCGAACAACTGCTCAAGCGCCTCGCCGCGCGCCACAAGCTGTT
>JBCNOX010000269.1:0-6965 GCA_039593645.1 Pseudoduganella sp. | reverse complement strand
CCATTCTGCGAGGTATTGCGCCATCAGGGCCGGCCGTTCGGAAGGCTGCGCGGCAAAGATTGGGAGCGCCTTGGAGTAAGGCAGGTTGCGGCGGCAAATGCTGACCGCCGGATCGCGGCCATCCACGCAGCAACTGAGCAAACGCTCGACCAGCGCATCGCGCTTTTCATTCCGGTAGTCGATCAACGGCACCAGGCGCTGCAGCACGTCCTGCTTGCCGAGCAGGATACCCAGGCAAACCATGGTCAGCGCCTGGTGGTATTCCGGGCCGGCCAGCGCCACGTGCGGCCAAGGGGCTTCGCGCTCGTTACTGTCGTTATAGGCCTGGTTGTAATGGGCGTAGGTTTCCCAATATTCGACCGCACGGTCGTAGAAAGCTTGCAGTTGCGCGATGTCGTGCCCACCGCTGTAGCAATTGACCATGAACGCGCCGGCATCGGTCGCCAGGCGCTTGGTGGTGTTCATCAGGTTATACAGGGGGGTCGCCGAGATCATCTCCGGCGGTTGCTGCAAGCGCTCCTGCACATGCGCGAACGTTTCGAGCTGGTCGTGGAAATTCTCTTCGTAGCCGTAATACCTAAGCAGGGGTTCGCGCAGGGACTGGTGAAAGTCGCTTTCTGACAGCGGGGCGTGCATGGGTGTTGCTCTTTCAGTAACGATGCGGACCGCCATTACAGCCTAGAATTTCGCGGTCGGCAAGAGTGATTCAATTGAATCGGGACTGACAGGCGAAAAAAAGCGGGAAGGGCCCAAAAGCCGTTCCCGCTTTGTTGTATAGCTAACACGCTCAGGCGTTCTGCTTAGCTTTTCTTTTCGTCGTCGCCCACAGTTGCAGGGTATGGACGGTTGACCCACAGGATCCAGTAGCGGGCCAGGTCGGCACGGCCGTCGGCGCCTTGCACGGTTTCGAGGATCTTGATGGCTTCCTCCTTCTTGCCGGCCATCGCGTAGGAGTAGCCCAGGCGCAGCTTGGCGTCTTCCGCATTTTTCAGGCCGCCCTTGGCGATACCGTCCTGGATCAGCTGGATGCCCTTGTCGTACTGGCCCATGGTCACGAAGGCGTAGCCCAGGTTGACCATGCCGGTGCCGTTCTTGGCTTTGCGGGCCGAGGATTCGGTGGAAGCGATATTCTTCATATCGTCCGCAGCCTGCTTATCCAGTTCGGCTTTCAGCTTCTTGATCTTGGCGTTCATGGTCACAGCACCGTTGGCGAGGCCGGCGTCCAGCACGGCCTTGCCTTCGATGAACTGGCCTTCCAGCTGGTCGACTTCGGCCAGCTCCACGTAGTCCTGTTCTTCCATCTTGGTGGTCGCCACTTTCTGCAGGCGGATGATGTCAGCCGAGAAGCGGGTGGAATAGTTTTCCTTGCCGCGGGTGCGGTACAGCATGTCCGACCAGTAGCGGTCACGTGGATGCCAGCGTACCAGGCCTTCCAGTGCGACCAGGTAGTTGCCCTTGTCTTTCAGGCGGTGCGACGCGTCGGCCAGCATGTGCAGCTCTTCGCGGGTCATTGGCTGGTTAGCCTTGATGCTGTCGTTCAGTTTCTTCAGCAGGTCGGCCTGCACGCCCTTGTAGTCGCCCGATTCGAAGCGGATCGCCATGATCTGGCGTGGCGCTTTCGGGTCGCCCGTCATGTCGGCGTATTTCTGCAGGTTTTCGATCGTTTTAGGGTAGTTCTTCTGCTCCTGGTAGTAGCCAGCCAGGGCCTGGGTGAACTTGGCTTGCTCGTCTTTCTCCAGGCGGCCGGATGCCAGGATGTATTCCAGCATTTCGATCAGCTTCGGCTTGTCGCCCATGCCCAGGGCAGTGGCCAGGCGCATGCGGTTGATGATGTACTGTTCGTAAGGCGTCTTGTTCGGCATTGCGTCTGCCTGGTCCAGCAAGGCGTTCACTTCACCGTATTTCTTCGCTTCCAGCAGGGGGCTCAGGACTTTACCGTCCAGGAATTTGACCATATCTTTGCGCACCGTCTCTTGTGGAGCGCTGGCGGCAGCCTGTTTGTCTTGCGCGTGTGCGGTCTGGACCAGCGCCGGGACTGCGCCCAGGCCGATGGCTGCCAGCAGCAGGCCGATACGTGCGAAACGATGTTGGGTCATGGTATGTGATCCTTCTTGTGGTTGAGGCAAACGTCTATTCTCCCATAATTTTGTCATGGGACCGGTTTTCTGAAGTAGACAATTGTAACGATTTCTTATAGCCGTTCGAAAGCCGTGCCATCGGCCGCAAACAGCATGCAGCGCTCCGGCGGCAGGAACAGCGTGGCAGGGGCGCCAGGCGCCGGCGCCGGCAAATCCTGCGCCAGTTTCACTGCCAGCGGTTCCGTCATGCCGGGCAAAGCCGCGTAAACAATTGACTGATCGCCAAGGTACTCCACATGGCTGATCGCTACAGCGGCCGCATTGTAAGCCTCTTCCCGTACTTGCAGGTGTTCCGGACGCACGCCAAGCGTGACGCGGCTGCCGCGGTCGGCGCCGTGGGGCAGGGCTGCCACTTCGACGATAGCGCCGCCTGGCAACTGCACCACCACGTGGGTGGCGCCCACAGCGACCACTTCGGCAGGAATAAAATTCATGCGCGGTGCACCGAGGAAGCCGGCCACGAACAGGTTCGCCGGGCTGTTATACAGCTCCTGCGGCGTGCCGGCCTGCTCGATGCGGCCACCGTTGAACACCACGATGCGCTGGCCCAGGGTCATCGCCTCCACCTGGTCATGGGTCACGTAGATAGTGGTGGTGCCAAGTTCCTTGTGCAGGCGGCCGATTTCCAATCGCATCTGCACGCGCAGGCCGGCATCCAGGTTGGACAGCGGTTCGTCGAACAGGAACAGCTGCGGCTTGCGCACGATGGCGCGGCCGATGGCCACGCGCTGGCGCTGGCCGCCGGACAGTTCTTTCGGCTTGCGATCGAGCAGGTGGCCAATCTGCAGCGTGGCAGCGGCGCGTTCGACCGCCGCCCGCAACTCGGTTGCGGGCGTGCCGGCCAGCTTCAGGCCAAACGCCATGTTTTCATACACGCTCATGTGGGGATACAGCGCATAGGACTGGAATACCATGGCCAGGCCGCGCTGGGCCGGCGGCACGTCGTTGGCGAACTTGCCGCCGATGTGCAGCTGGCCGTCGCTGATTTCTTCCAGGCCGGCGATCATGCGCAGCAGCGTCGACTTGCCGCAGCCGGAGGGGCCGACGAATACGGTGAATTCGCCATCGGCGATATCCAGGTCAATGCCCTGGATCACCGGGGCATTGTCGCCATAGCGCTTGGCGATATTGCGCAGCGAGACAGACGCCATGAATCAGGCTGCCTCTGGCACGGCGTCGCCCTGGCCCTGCTCGCGCGATTCCATCGGGATGAACTGCGACAGGATCGCCACTGGAATGGCGGCCAGCAGCACCCAGACAAAGAAGTTCTTGTAGCCCAGCGCCATCTGGATGTCGCCACTGATCCAGCGGAACAGCACGAAGCCAAGCTGCATCACGCCGGTCGAGAAGGCGTAGTGCGCGGTAGTGTATTTGCCTGGCGCCACAACCTGCATCATGTACAGGATCACGCCCACGAAGCCGAAGCCGTAGCCAAACATCTCGACACTGAGGGCAATGCCGATCAGCGTCAGGTCGGTCGGCAGGGCGTGCGACAGGTAATAGAACACCAGGTTGGGCAGGTTCACCGCCAGGATCAGGAACAGGATCGCGCGGCGCAGGCTGAGCCAGGAGGTGAAGTAGCCGCCGGCGATGGAGCCGATGATGAAGGCAATGGTGCCGCTGGTGCCATACACTGCGCCCACTTCGGCCGTGCTCAATCCAAGGCCGCCTGCCTCGCGTGCTTCGCGCAGGAACAGCGGGCCGATAGTCTGCACCTGGGCTTCGCCGGCGCGGAACAGGATGATGAACAGGATCGAGATCCAGATGCCCGGCTTGCGGAAGTAGTCGACGATCACTTCCCCCAGCGTGCGGGCCACGCCGGCCACCGTGTGGTCGTCCATGCGCGCGTTGGGGCTGAGCGGCAGCGCCCAGAAGTTGTACGCGCCCAGGGCGCACATGGTCAGCCCGATGATGCCGAAGATGACGGTCCAGGCAGAGGTGACGCCCTGCGTCTTTTCCAGGTAGCCCGCCAGCGTCAGCAAGCCGCCTTGCGCCAGGAGCCGGCCGGCGTTGAAGAAGGTGCCGGTCCAGCCGGCGTATTGGGCCTGCGCTTTCTTTGACAGGCTGGCGATGTACAGGCCGTCGCAGGAAATATCGTGCGTGGCGGAGGCAATCGACGCCAGGAACAGCACGGCGACGCTGGCGCTCAGCCAGAATGGGAACTGCAACGCCAATGCCACCAGCCCGAGGCACACGCCGCCGAACAGCTGCAGGCTGACCACCACCAGTTTTTTGCTGGAGGCCAGTTCCAGAAAGGGGCTCCACAGGGGCTTGAAGATCCAGGCGCCGCCGAGGAAGGCCAGCCAATGGCTGATCTCCGCGTTCGACATGTTCATGCTCTTCATCATCTGGCCGAAGACGAGGGCAATGGCGAAGTAGGGCAGGCCCTGCGCCAGGTACAGCGTAGGGATCCACTTCAGCGGGTTATGGCGTGCGGCGTCCATCTTGTCTCCTTAAGCTTCAAGCAAAGCCGGGAACCGGGCAGCGGCCGGTGGCTTCAAGTTCACCCGACAGCCAGGCGTTGATGGCTTCCAGCGCGGGCGCGGCAAAGCCGTAGGTCATCAGGGCTGGCGCTTGGATGTCCAGCGCCTGGTACGGATTCCACAGCGCCAGGTGCAGGTCCGGCTTCCAATTGTTGCGGGCGTTGTCGCCGTAGCGCAGCCGGGAGGTGGAGGCCAGTACGGTGAAGCGGCCGTCCTGCGGCAGCGCCGACCAGTCGAAGGTGTTGGCATCGGCGAAGGTGACCAGTTCCACGTCGTACAGCTTGCCCAGCGAGGCGGCCACGGTGGCTGCCGGTACGCCCGCTTCGGACACTCCATCGCTCACCACGTCCTGCCGCACGACCAGGCGCAGTTTGCTGCCCGGAGCCGGGCGTTGCGGGTTGCCACGGGCGGTCAGCGCGCGGCGCCAGCCTTCGGCCATGATCACGCGGTCGGCTGCGTCTTCCTTGTAGGAGCGCTGCTGGCAAGGATAGGCTTGCGCCAGGGCGTTCAGGCGCGCCACGCGCTCTTCGACGGCGGCTTGCGACAGCGAGCCATCGGCCAAGGCTGCCGCGATGGCGTCCAGCGTTTCGTTCTGGGTTTCGGTGGTGCCGAGCGCCATCACCATGTCGGCGCCGGCCAGCAGGGCGCGCACGGCGGCGTTGCCCACGCCGTAACGGCCGGCGATGGCGTGCATGTCCATGCCGTCGGTGATGATGATGCCCTTGTAGTTCCATTGCTTGCGCAGGATACCGTCCAGGATGGCGGGCGACATCGTGGCCGGATTGTCGGGGTCGATGGCAGGGTAGACGATGTGGGCGGTCATCATGGCCGGCGCCACCGGAGCCGCAGCGCGGAATGGCGCCAGCTCCAGCGCGTCCAGCTCGGGCAGCGCCTTGTCGACGGTCGGCAGGTCGCGGTGCGAATCGACGTGGGTGTCGCCGTGGCCGGGGAAGTGTTTGACGCAGCAGGCCACGCCTTCGGCATGGCTGCCGGCCATCCAGGCCATGGCCAGTTCCACCGCGCGTTTCGGCTCGGCGCCGAAGGACCGCTCGGCGATTACCGGATTGTTCGGGTTGTTGTTCAGGTCCAGCACCGGCGCGAAGTTCCAGTTGAAGCCGAGCGACTTGGCAGCGCGCGCCACGGCGGCCCCGGTGCGGTAAGCCAGGTCGGTATCGTCGGCTGCGCCCAGGCCCATGGCGGCCGGTGGCGCCGGCACCCAGGTCGAGCGCACCACGGCGCCGCCTTCCTGGTCGATGGCGATCAGCGAGTTCGGGCCCATGACGTTGCGCAGGTCGGCGGTCAGCTTGGCCAGTTGCACGGAGTCGGTCATATTCCCGCGGAACAGGCAGACGCCGCGGATGCCGTTGGCGCGGATGAAGTCGGCCGTCGCCTGGTCCAGCACCGTGCCGGGGAAGCGGATCATGATCAGTTGTCCCGCGATTTTTCGTAGTTCTTGTGTGCTCATTTAACTGCTCCGTCCATGCCGCGCATGAAGTAACGTTGAGTGAAAAGGAATGCCGCCAGGGTCGGCACAATGGTGATGATGGTACCTGCCGCGATCACGCGCGTGCTGCTGCCGAAGGTGCCGCGCAAATACAGCACGCCGACTGACAGCGGGAACTCGTCCGGTTTGCTCATGACGATCGATGGCCAGATGTATTCGTTCCATGCTTCCACCGCGGTCAGGATGCCGACAGTTGCCAGCCATGGCGCGATCAGCGGCAGCATGATCCTGGTGAAGATAGTCCACTCGGAAGCGCCGTCGACGCGCGCGGCGTCGACCAGGTCTTGCGGCACTTCTTCGAAGGCCTGCTTCAGCAACAGGATGGCGACTGCGTTGACCACGTTCGGCAGGATTACACCCGAATAAGTATCGACCAGTCCCAGTTCCGTCACCGTGATGAAGTTGACCAGGAAATTGACCTCGGATGGCAGCACCATGGTCGCGACGATCAGCCCGAAGACCAGCTTCTTGCCTTTGAAATGCAGGCGCGCCAGCGGATAGGCGGCCATGGAACACAGCACCAGCTTCCACAGCACGGTGAAGACGGTGATCAGGACCGAGTTTTTCAGGAACGACCATATCGGGATCACGCGGAACACTTCCGCGAAGTTTTCCAGCGACGGCTGTTTCGGCCAGAAATTCGGCGGGTAGGAGAAGATATTGCCTTCGGTAGACAGCGCCGTCACCAGCGTCCACCAGAACGGGAAGATGCACAGCAGCGCGATGGCGGCCAGCAGCAGGTATTGTGCGGTCTTTTTCATCGGTGCTTTGGCTTCAGGTAGCGCAGGCAAAGCAGGGCGATGCCGATGCAGATCAGCGAGACGATAAAACTGGCGGCCA
>JBCNOX010000268.1:0-6979 GCA_039593645.1 Pseudoduganella sp. | reverse complement strand
ACTTGTTGTCCTACGTTGTTGAAGTTGAGGGAAATGTTTCAAACGCAGCTATATTGCCCCTCAATTACTTCAGCAATGTGACAGGAAAAAATTACTTCAAGCGTGATGTAACAACCCAGTAATATTCAGATCGCAAGACCTTGATTTCACGCGCAGCGATGCCCAAACGCTTGCGCAGCCAGCTGTCGGAAGGATAATTCTTCATCACTTCGTAGCGGTTTCCGTCGTCATCTTTCTGGAATTCGTAGGTATTTCCGTGCTGGTCGGTGCGCGCCACCGGGAAGCTCTCGCCGTCCACATAGTCTTCGCCCATCAGGACCAGCAGCACGTCCTTGCCAACCTTGTCACGCAGCTGTTTCAGGAACTTGTCCTGCTTCTCGCGCCCCAGCTGGGCCCACAGGAATTCGGCGTAAACGGCCGTGTACTGCCCCGGCACGGCGTCCAGGCTGTCCAGGTCAAGGCTTTCCAGCTGCAGGACCTCGTGGCCATCCAGCAGTTCTTCGATGTGCTCGCGCACTTCGTACAGTTCTTCTTCGTTAATCACAGTTCGTAGTTCTCATGTTCGCCCTTCATCGCCTGTTCGATCAGCTTGCGGTTGAGCGTCGGCGCCAGCAGCTCGATGAAGGTATATATATAGGATCGCAGGTAGGCGCCCTGCTTGACGGCCACGCGCGACACATTCATGCCGAACAGGTGGCCGGCGGGGATGGCCCGCAGGTTGCGGTCGCGCTCTGGGTCGAAGGCCATGCCGGCGATGATCCCGATGCCCATGCCCAGCTCGACATAGGTCTTGATCACGTCCGCATCGATCGCTTCCAGCAGCACGTCCGGCTTCAAGCCCCGCTTTTCAAAGGCCTGGTCGATGCGCGACCGGCCGGCGAAGGCGGCATCATACGTGATGATGTGGTGCTCGGCCACCTCTTCCAGCGTGACGGATTTGATCCTTAACAGCGGATGGTCCGGCGGCACCACCACCACGTGCTCCCACTGGTAGCACGGCAGGGTAATCAGGCCGTCGATGGCGGCGATGGATTCGGTGGCGATGGCCAGGTCGGCCTGGTCGCGCTGCACCATCTCCGCGATCTGCTTCGGATTGCCTTGCAATAAAGACAAGCGCACCTTCGGGTACTTCTGCATGAAGGCCTGGACTACTTTAGGCAGGGTGTAACGGGCCTGGGTGTGGGTGGTGGCGATGGTGAAGCTGCCCGAGTCCTGGGCGGCGTACTCCTTGCCGATCCGTTTCAGGCTGTCGATCTCCTGCATGATCAGCTCGACCGAGGACAACACCAGCCGTCCAGGCTCGGTCAGGCCGCGAATCCGCTTGCCGTGCCTTGTAAAAATATCAACGCCAAGCTCTTCTTCCAGCTCGATGATCGCCTTGGAAACGCCCGGCTGGGATGTAAACAAAGCCTTGGCAGCGTCGGTCAGGTTGTAGTTCTGGCGTACGGCTTCCCGCACGAATCGCAGTTGGTGAAGGTTCATTCTCGCTCTCGTTGGACTCCCCAGCGCATATTTTACGCTGATGCTTATGCCTTAACAGCATATAAGCAAATAAAGACTATGTTGTTTGGAATAAGGCCCTAGTTTATTACCATTGAATCCACTTTGGGCATGCCTTACTGGGAAAGCTATGTATCAATACGATCAATACGACCACCTCATCATCCGCGAACGCATCGAGCAGTATCGCGACCAGGTCAAACGCCGCCTGAACGATGAGTTGACCGAGGCAGAATTCCTGCCACTTCGCTTGCAGAACGGCCTGTACATGCAGCGTCACGCTTATATGCTGCGTATCGCCGTCCCTTACGGCCTGCTCAGCTCCAAACAAATGCGCATGTTCGCGCATATCGCCCGCAAATATGACCGCGGCTACGGCCACTTCACCACCCGCCAGAACATCCAGTTCAACTGGATCAAGCTGGAAGAGACCCCGGATATCCTGAGCGACCTGGCTTCGGTCGAAATGCACGCCATCCAGACCTCGGGCAACTGCATCCGCAACGTGACCTCCGACGAATTCGCCGGCGTGGCGGCCGACGAGATCATCGATCCGCGTCCGTACGCCGAAGTGCTGCGCCAGTGGTCGACTTTCCACCCGGAGTTCATCGCCCTGCCCCGCAAGTTCAAGGTGGCGATCAACGGCGCAGTGGAAGACCGTGCCGCAATCGCGGTGCACGACATCGGCCTGACGGTTGTGAAGAACGAAGCCGGCGAAATCGGCTTCAAGGTCATGGTCGGCGGCGGCATGGGCCGTACCCCGATCCTGGGCAGCGTGATCCGCGAGTTCCTGCCGCGCGAACACCTGCTGACCTATACCGAAGCGATCATGCGCGTGTATAACCTGTACGGCCGCCGCGACAACAAGTACAAGGCCCGCATCAAGATCCTGCTGAAAGCCTTGGGCGTGGAAGAATTCACCCGCCAGGTGGAAGCCGAGTGGGAAGACCTGAAAGGCACCGAACAGACCCTGACGCTGGAGGAAATGGAGCGCATCATCGCCTACTTCCAGCCACACGATTACAAGGCGCTGCCCGCGTACGATGCCGCCGCTGCCCACCCTGAGAAGCCATTCCAGAACTGGCTGAAGCGTAATGTGAAGCCGCACAAAGTGCCTGGCTACGCCGCCGTCGTGCTGTCGCTGAAGAAAACCGGCGTGCCGCCGGGCGACGCAACCGCGGAACAGATGGATTTCATGGCCGACCTGGCCGACCGCTACAGCTTCGGCGAACTGCGTGTGACCCACGAGCAGAACATCGTGCTGGCCGACGTCGAACAAACCCAGTTGTTCGCGCTGTGGCAGGAGATCAAGGCGCATGGCCTGGCAACGCCGAATATCGGCCTGCTGACCGACATCATCTGCTGCCCTGGCGGCGATTTCTGCTCGCTGGCCAATGCCAAGTCGATCCCGATCGCGCAGGCGATTGCCGAACGGTTCGACCGCATCGACTTCCTGCACGATATCGGCGATTTCGAGCTGAATATCTCGGGCTGCATCAACGCCTGCGGCCACCACCACGTCGGCAATATCGGCGTGCTGGGCGTCGACAAGGACGGCAGCGAATGGTACCAGGTGTCGATTGGCGGCGCGCAGGGCAACAACTCCGCCATCGGCAAGATCATTGGCCCGTCGTTCTCCGCGCAGCAGATGCCGGAAGTGATCGACCGCCTGCTGCAAGTGTATGTGCGCGAGCGTACCCCGGACGAGCGCTTCGTCGACACCGCGCAGCGCCTGGGCATCGCCCCGTTCAAGGAATTTGTATACGCCACGCCGATTGAAACCGCTGGCCGCCTGGTAGGAGAAGACGAATATGCCTAAGCAAATCATCAAGGGCCGCGAAATCGTGGCCGACGACTGGAACCTGGTGCGTGCGGAAGAAGGCGCGGATGCCGCTGCCGTGGCAGCGCTGGCCGTGCCGGCCGGCCGTGTGATCATTCCGCTGGCGACCTGGCTGGCGCAGCGCGAAGCACTGGCTTCCCGCGCCGCCGCCGGCGAAATCGGCGTGTGGATCGCTCCGGACGAAGATCCTGTCGCCCTGCGCGACGACCTGGCGCGCCTGGCGCTGGTGGCCGTCGACTTCCCGAAATTCACCGACGGCCGCGGCTACTCGCACGCCTGGAACCTGCGTTCCCGCCTGGGCTGGAGCGGCGAACTGCGCGCCATCGGCGACGTCCTGCGCGACCAGCTGTTCTCGATGCAGCGCGTGGGCTTCGACGCCTACGACACCCGTCCGGACCGCAGCATCGAAGACGCGCTGAAAGGCCTGACCGTGTTCAGCGAGACTTACCAGGCATCGGTCGACCAGCGCGTGCCGCTGTTCCGCCGCCACGCCCGCCCGGCGCCTGCACCTGCAAAAGCTGGAGCCTGACCATGAGCGAGCTCGCCACCCGCGTGCGGGATACGCTCGCCACGCTCGAACGCGTTGCAGAAGAGTTTTCGCCTGCCGTGTTCGCCTCGAGCCTGGCCGCGGAGGACATGGTCCTGACGGACCTCATCCTCAAAGCCGGCCTGCCGATCGGTATCTTCTCGCTGGAAACCGGCCGCCTGCACAAGGAAACCCTGGGCATGGTGGAGCGCGTGCAGGAGCGTTACGGCTACGAGATCGCCTTGTATCGCCCGGTGCAGGCCGCCGTCGACGCTTACGTGGAAAAGAAAGGCGTGAACGCCTTCTACGACAGCGTCGAACTGCGCAAGGAATGCTGCAACATCCGCAAGGTAGAGCCGCTGGGCCGCGCCCTGAGCGGCAAAAAAGCCTGGGTGACCGGCCAGCGTCGCGCCCAATCTGCAACCCGCTCCGACCTGTCGGTGCAGGAGTATGATGGCTCGCACAGCATGGAAAAGTTCAACCCCCTGGCCGATTGGTCGGAGCAGGAAGTGTGGGACTACATCCGCGCCAACGACGTACCTTATAACCCGTTGCATGACCAGGGCTATCCGTCGATTGGCTGCGAACCCTGCACCCGCGCCATCCAGCCTGGCGAAGATGTCCGCGCCGGCCGCTGGTGGTGGGAAAACCCGGACTCGAAGGAATGCGGCTTGCACCTGGTAGACGGCAAACTGATTCGAATTAAGAAAGTAGGCTAAATGAACGCACTGGTAGAACAACACGTCAATTCGCGCCACCTGGACGCGCTGGAGTCGGAAGCCATCCACATCCTGCGCGAGGTTGCCGCCGAGTGCTCGAACCCTGCCCTGCTGTTCAGCGGCGGCAAGGACTCCGTGGTGCTGCTGCGCCTGGCGGAAAAGGCTTTCCGCCCAGGGAAATTCCCCTTCCCGCTGGTGCACATCGATACCGGCCATAACTTCCCGGAAGTGATCGACTTCCGCGACCGCCGCGTGGCCGAACTGGGCGAACGCCTGATCGTGGGCTCCGTCGAAGATTCGATCAAGAAGGGCACCGTGCGCCTGCGTAACCCGGCCACCGACTCGCGCAACGCCGCGCAGGCCGTGACGCTGCTGGAGACCATCGCCGAACACGGCTTCGACGCCTGCATCGGCGGCGCGCGCCGCGATGAGGAAAAAGCCCGTGCCAAGGAGCGCATCTTCTCCTTCCGCGACGAATTCGGCCAATGGGATCCGAAAGCACAGCGTCCGGAACTGTGGGACCTGTATAACACCCGCGTCCACCCGGGCGAAAACATGCGCGTGTTCCCGATCTCGAACTGGACCGAGCTGGATGTGTGGCAGTACATCGCCCGCGAAAAACTGGCCCTGCCGTCGATCTACTTTGCGCACGAGCGCCAGGTGATTCCGCGCAACGGCCTGCTGGTGCCGCTGACCGACCTGACCCCGGCCCGTGAAGGCGAAACCGTGGAAACCCAGGTAGTGCGCTTCCGCACCGTGGGCGACATCTCCTGCACCTGCCCTGTATCTTCCGACGCTGCCGATGTGGACGCGATCATCGCCGAAACCGCAGTCACCCAGATCACCGAGCGCGGCGCCACCCGGATGGACGACCAGACCTCCGAAGCCTCCATGGAAAAACGCAAGAAGCAAGGATACTTCTGATGAACGCACTGAACGAAAACCTGAACGAACGCAATCTGCTGCGCTTCATCACCGCCGGTTCCGTCGACGACGGCAAGAGCACCCTGATCGGCCGCCTGCTGTTCGACAGCAAGGGCATTTTCGCCGACCAGCTGGCCGCCGTGTCGCGCGCCAAGCATAAGCGCACCGTGGGCGACACCATCGACCTGTCCCTGCTGACCGACGGCCTGGAAGCCGAGCGCGAACAGGGCATCACCATCGACGTGGCTTACCGCTACTTCGCCACACCCAAGCGCAAGTTCATCATCGCCGATACTCCGGGCCACGAGCAGTACACCCGCAATATGGTCACTGGCGCCTCCACTGCAGACGCCGTGATCATCCTGGTCGACGTGTCGAAAGTGAAGCTGCGCGAAGACGGCGGCGTGGACCTGCTGATCCAGACCAAGCGCCACTCCACCATCGCCCACCTGCTGCAGATCGAGCATGTGGTGGTGGCAGTCAACAAGATGGACCTGGTGAACTATGACCAGGACGTGTACGAGCGCATCGTCAAGGCTTACCGCGAATTCGCGGCAACGCTGGGCATCAAGGACGTGAAGACCATCCCGCTGTCCGCACTGGCCGGCGACAACGTGGTGGACGCCAGCGAGCGCATGCCGTGGTACCAGGGCCCTACCCTGATCGAACTGCTGGAAGACCTGTCGGTGTACGACGAATCGCACAATTCCGCCTTCCGCTTCCCGGTGCAGCTGGTAGCGCGCCACAACGGCCACGAAGCCAATGACTTCCGCGGCTACATGGGCCGTATCGAAGCCGGCAGCGTCTCCGTTGGCGACAAGCTGGTGGTGCAGCCATCCGGCCAGAGTGCCACGGTGAAGGAAATCGTCACCTTCGACGGCTCCCTGCAAAGCGCCAGCGCCGGCCAGTCGGTGACCATCGTGCTGGAAGAGTATGTGGACGTGTCGCGCGGCGACCTGCTGGCTTCCAGCGCGCAGCCGGCTACCCTGCTGAAACAAGTGAGCGCCGACGTGTGCTGGCTGTCCGAGGAAGCACTGGACCTGCGCCGCAAGTACTGGATCAAGCACGGCACCAAGCAGACCGCTGCCAAAGTGACGAAAATCGACTCCATCCTTGACATCAACACCCAGCAACGGCACGATGCGGATGCGTTGAAGCTGAACGACGTGGCGCGCATTGCGCTGACCGTGCAGCAACCGCTGGCGGCCGATGCCTATTCGGATATTCGCGCCACCGGCGCCTTCATCCTGATCGATGAAGTCACACACCAGACAGTAGCCGCCGGCATGATCCGCCTCGGCGAATAAACTTCGCCAGACAGGAGCCTGCGCAATGCCATACGGGAAAGTGTATTTGATTGGAGCTGGACCCGGGGCGCAGGACCTGATCACCATGCGTGGCGCACGGCTGCTGGCGCAGGCCGACGTCGTGCTGTACGACGCGCTGGTGACGGAAGAAATGCTGCAACTC
>JBCNOX010000267.1:0-6996 GCA_039593645.1 Pseudoduganella sp. | reverse complement strand
CCGAGCAGTTCGCGCTGGTAAATGCGGTCGCCCATGTCGTTGATCTTGCTCATGTTATTGATGCCAATGCCCGCGACAATTGCGCCGACGATCGATACAGCAGCGAAACCGCTCAACAGGCGGGTGCCGACTTTCATGTTTTTCAGGTTCATGTGGAATTCTCCAGAATGCTTTCAGGCCGCATGCGGCAAGGCCGCTGCGGACGCCGTGTCCGCCAGCAGCAGATTCAGATGCACCAACTGCAGCAGCCTTTTGTCGATGGTGGCAATGCCGGTCAGGTAGTCGTGGCGGAAGTTCGGGCCGGAAGGCGGTGGCGCTTTGATCTGTTCCGCAGGAATGCTGACCACGTCCGAAACGCTGTCGACCACGACGCCGATTTGCCTGCCTTCGAGGTCAAGGACGATAACGACAGTCGATTCGTCGTAGGTGGGCTGGCCCAACCCCAGCTTGATCCGCAGATCTACGATTGGGACGATGACACCGCGAAGGTTGACGACGCCCTTCCAGTAAGGTGGTGCTTCCGCAATCCGCGTGACGGCCGTGTAGCCGCGCAACTCGCGCACTTCATGGATATCGACGCCAAACTCTTCGTTGCCAAGGCGGAAAGCCAGCACTTCGGCGCCGTTGCGTGCGGGTTCGGCGGCAAAGGCCCCCTCGGTACTCATCGTTTCGTCTGGCATATGGTCCTCACTGTTTTGCGGGGCGCGCGTGTACGACCCGCTGGGCGGTAATGGCGATTGCGAAAATTGAGATGGGAAACGGCGGAGGCGGGGCCGAAGGAAGTGCTCTGGAGGGCCGGCATAAAGTCGGACAGCAACTTGGAATCGATTCTAGGGCAAATTTTTCTCCCGAAATTCACCCTTTGTCACTGTCGGGAATTTGCGACATTGCGCGCCGCAGTTTTCTGATTGAAAACATGTTGGCTGTTGGCGAAAAACATAAAGGACGGTCGCGATCGTGGCCGTTAGAATCAAGCGCAACACGAGGAGACCAGCTGCCGGTGCGCGCATGGGTCTTCACTTTCCGATCGCGCAGGGAAGCTCTCGATGCAGCGCGGCTTTGACTGATCGGCCTGTTTTCTACGGGTCGCATGCGGTCACTGATCCGGCCCAACGCTTGGGCATGACGTGGTAACGCCTTCCTCCTGCTGCAGCCGATCCAGGTCCCGGATGGCCCTGGGCGTGCACGGTACGCCCTGGCTTAAGCGGAAATTTTAACCAAACAAGGAGAAGTTATGAGAAATGTATGGGCCGCGTTACTTTTCACTACGCTTGCTGCCTGCGGAGGGGGCTCAAGCGCCACCAGCACCCCAGCCTCAACGCCGGCGTTGGGATCGACCTCCTCAACTCCCGCCGCCCCGCCGGCTACCAACACCGCGGGCTGCAACGGCAATTCCAAGCTGACCACCGGCATGCGTTCGCTCACCAGCGACGGCATCCAGCGCAGCTACTGGGTTGAGATGCCCGCCAACTATGACCGCAACAAGGCCTATCCCGTGATCATCGGGCTCCACTGGCGTGATGGCAGCGCGACCGATGTCTATACCTGGAGCGGCTTTTTCGGCCTGAAGAACCTGTACGGCGACAATGCCATCTTTGTTGCGCCGCAGGGCCTGGACAAGGGCTGGGCCAACACTGGCGACCGCGACATTCGCTTCTTGCGCGCCATGATCAGCGAGGTACAGCAGGGCGCCTGCACCGACACTCAGCGTGTTTTCGCTACCGGCTTCAGCTTTGGCGGCATGATGTCCAACGCCATCGGATGCCAGATGGGCGACGTGGTGCGCGCAATCGTCCCGATGGCCGGTTCGCTCTGGAGCGGCTGTGCCAGTTCTTCCAACAAGGTGGCGGCCATGTTCATTCACGCCAAAGACGATAACGTGGTGCCTTACACCGCCGGGCTGGAGGCGCGCGATGTTTTCCTGAAGCGCAATAGCTGCAGTGCGGTCACTGTGCCCGTGGGTAGTAACGGCTGCGTGGAGTACCAAGGCTGCGACAGCGGCAAGCCCGTGATCTGGTGCGGTACTGAGACTGGCGGCCACTGGTACCCTAATTTTTCGGCGCAGGAGTCCAAGGCCTTCTTTGACCGGTTCAAGTAGTCGAACAAAAGCGCCAGGCCCTGGTGATCGGGGTGTCAGGCGGAGCGGTTGTCTTCCTGGCCCAGGTGCACGCCGATATGGCGCGCGCATTGCAGCAGTTGATGATTGAGCGGTACACGGCGCGTGCGCCCGGCCACATCGGCCAGCGCTACGGCGCCGGTGCGACCGCCTTCCAGGGTCACCATGCTTCCCCACAAACCTGCAAGCGCCAGTGCGGCCCCGGTTTCGCCAAGCAGTGTGCCGAGCAAACGGTCGCCCGGACTGGGAACGCCGCCGCGCTGCACATGGCCGAGTACCGTCGCCCGGACTTCACAGGGCAAGCGCGCACCCAGGTCCCTGGCCAGCCTCTCTGCCACGCCACCCAGGCGTTGTGGCTCCGGTGCGCCAGCCACCTGGTCACGCACCGTGAGTTGCCCGCCGCGTGGCTTGCTTCCTTCTGCCACGCAAATCAGTGTGTTGCCGCGGTGCGCGGCGCGCGCTGCGCAGACGGCGGCGATGGCGTCCGGCTCGAAGTCGATTTCGGGCAGCAGTATGATATCGGCCGCGCCGGCCAGGCCTGCTTCCAACGCCAGCCAGCCAGCCGTGCGGCCCATGGTCTCCACCAGCATGACGCGGCCGTGGCTGGCGCCTGTGGTGCGGCTGCGCTCGAGCGCCTCGGTGACTGTGGCCACGGCGGTATCGAAACCCAGGCTGCGTTCGACGCAGGCGATGTCGTTGTCGATCGTTTTTGGCAGGCCCAGGGTGGGCAGTCCGCGCGCGTGCAAGGCGCTGGCGATTGCCATGGTACCGTCGCCGCCGATGGCTACCACACCGTCCAGACCGAGTTCGCGCGCATAGGCGACAATCCCGGCGCACCAGTCGCGCCCTTGGTAATTGAGCGGGCTGACCCGGTTAGTGGCGCCGAGCATTGTGCCGCCCGCCGCTTCGATGCCGCAGACGTCGGCGCGCGCCAGGGGCCGCACCCGCCGCTCGATCAGGCCGAGATAGCCATCTTCAATGCCAAGCACCTCGGCACCGGCCAGCGCCAGGGTCAAGCCACGGATGACGGCGTTAAGGCCCGGCGCATCGCCGCCGCCGGTCAGAACGCCAATGCGTTTCATGGTCAAGGTCGGCTCCTGTTGCACGCGGTCCCTGCAACGCAGCTCAGCGCGACAGCAGAACGGGGAGTGTTGCCGTCGCCAGGATGGTGCGGGTTGTACCGCCCAGCATGATCTCGTGCAGTCGGGAGTGTCCGTAGGCACCCACGACCGTCAGGTCGGCGTGAATGCGCTCGGCCGCAGCGATCAATGCCTCGCCCACGTCACCGTCGCTGGCGACAACCTGCGATTCAACTGGAACCCCATGACGTGCCAGGTGCAGGGCGATGTCCGCGCCAGGCTCTTCGCCATGTTCATCGGCGCCAATGACGGGGTCAACCATGGTCACCATCACGCGCTCTGCATGGACCAGCAGGGGCAGCGCCTGCTTGATCGCGCGGGCGGCATGCAGGCTGCCGTCCCAGCCTACCAGGATGACTTTGCCGATGGCCGGGAACTGGCCCGCGAACGGGACCACGAGTACCGGGCTGCTCCCGTTCAGGATCACATATTCTGGCAAGCCCTGCTGCGTCGCCCCCGTAGCCGGATCGTCGCGGTCCGACTGTCCAAGCACGACCAAGTCGGCGTAGCGCGATTGCAGCACCAGCCCACCGTAGGGATCGTCGTTGACCAATCGTTCTTCGCAGGAGGCAAGGCCATGCTCCCTGGCCAGTTTGGCATGCTCCACCAATACCTGCCTGGCGCGTGCGGTGGCCAGTTCAGCCAGATCGTTGCGCATGACCTGGTGCGGTAGCGGATCGTGGCCACTGTAGACGTAGCGCGAGATCCCGGTCATGGCGGAGCAGACGAGGTGCGCTTCTTGCTGCTCGGCGAGCATGGCGGCGATTTGCATGCGTGCTGCTGCGTTGCGGGAGGCGTCGGCATGCAGAATGATGGTCTTGTACACGGCATTCTCCAATTCGGTCGAGAGGGCGGCCACGGGGCCTGATTTCCAGTCTCCTCCCCGTGCCGCGACCGATCCATGACATGGATCAAAATTGAACGCCAGGGCAGGTCGCGCTGGCCAGCTGGGGGAGGGGGCGCGAGGCTGCGATTCAGACGCGAATTCGTTGTTCGACCTCGCGTTCGCGCCGCATCGCCTGGGCGAACAGCGCCAGCTCCGCCCCGTAGGCGTCGAGCAGGTCATCCAGCGAGATGATGCCGACCAGTTCATCGAATTCGCCAGTAACAGGCAAGCGGCGCACGCCATGGCGGCGCATGGTTTTCAGCGCCGTGATGGCGGGCTGGGTGGCAGCGATGGTGTGCAGTTGCGTGCTCATCACGTTGGCGACCGGCAGCGTGATCGGATCGAAGTCGCGGGCGACGGCCACGATGGCAATGTCGCGGTCGGTCAGGATGCCCACCGGCTTGGCCAATGTGCCGCGGGTGATGACGACGCAGCCTACATGGTGCCGCCTCATCAGTTCCGCGGCGTCCTTGACTGTGATGCAGTCCTGCGCAGTGACAACATTGCGCTGGCATAGGTTCGAAACGAGCAATGGTGCATGCATGATGGTCTCCCGGGTTGATGAACCCAGTCTGCGCCTGGCGCCGGGCGCCTCTCCATGATCTGGATCAAGCGGGCCACGAACACGAGCCGGTGTCGTGCATGAGCGCCTGGCCGTACTCCGGACTGATCCTGCACGATTTGACCTTGGTCATGGCGAGCATGGCGCGCCGCCTGTAAGGTCGGCCCATCACCAATGCTGGAGCAGATCATGGCCGGACCGGAATTGCATGGCTTAACGAGCGTTGAAGCACAAGCGCGCCTGGCGGCGGACGGCCCCAACTGCCTGCCAGTGGCGCGCGGCGGCTTCGTGGCGCTGGCGCTACGCACAGTACGGGAACCGATGTTCCTGCTGTTGCTGGGCGCCGCCGTCCTCTACCTGGCGCTGGGGGACTGGCTGGAAGGCGCCGTGTTGCTGGGAATGGTGGGCCTGAACATCGGGCTGACCCTGTACCAGGAGGGCCGCAGCCAGCGCGCGCTGGAAGCCCTGCGCGAGTTGAGCGCACCGCGCGCGCTGGTGTTGCGCGACGGGCAGTCACGCCGCATTGCCGGCAATGAAGTGGTGGAAGGCGACCTGCTCCTGCTGGCCGAAGGCGACCGGATAGCTGCCGACGCCATCCTGCTGCGGGGCAGCAGCCTGCGCATTGATGAATCGCTGCTGACCGGAGAAGCGTGGGCGGTCGGAAAGCGCGTGGCCGATGGCGAGCCGGCGCCGGCGGCGCCGGGCGGCGCAGATACCCCGTTCCTGTGGTCGGGCAGCCTGGTAGTGCAAGGCGACGGGATCGCCCGCGTCACAGCGACCGGTGCGCGCACGGCTTTAGGCAAGATCGGCCGCAGCCTGGAGGATGTCGGGGTCGAGCTGTCGCCGCTCCAGCGCGGTATTACACGCATGGTGCGGCTGATGGCGATTGCCGCGCTGGCCATCAGTGCGTTGGCCACCGTGCTGTATGGCCTGCGCGGCGGCGAGTGGATGCCTGCTATCCTGGCCGGTATCGCATTGACCATGGCGCTGATGCCGGAAGAATTCGCCGTGATCATGACCGTGTTCCCTGCCATCGGCGCCTGGCGCATGGCGCGGGCGCAGGTGCTGACGCGCCGCCTGGCGGCAATCGAAGCACTCGGCTCGATCACGGTGCTTTGTACCGACAAGACCGGCACCCTGACTGAAAACCGGATGCACGTCGAGCAGCTGTATGCCGGTGGCGAATTCCTGCGGCTGCCGGCGGGGCCGGACGGGCTACCGCTTGCGTTCAGCGACCTGGTGCGTTTCTCGTCGTTGGCCAGCAAGCCGCACCCCAGCGACCCGATGGAGCAGGCGCTGCACAAGCTGGCCGGTCCTGGGCGGCC
The DNA here is from genome assembly GCA_039593645.1 of Pseudoduganella sp. Classification (GTDB taxonomy): domain Bacteria; phylum Pseudomonadota; class Gammaproteobacteria; order Burkholderiales; family Burkholderiaceae_D; genus Rugamonas. The sequence goes on along the minus strand of JBCNOX010000267.1, from coordinate 968 downwards.
AGACCGGCCGCTGCGCGAGTACCCGCTATCGCCTGCGCTGCGCGCGATGTCGCAGGTGTGGGACGACGGCGACACCCAGCTGGTGACGGTCGCCGCCAAGGGGGCGCCGGAGGCGATCGGCGCGCTGTGCCAATTGGACCAGGCCGGGATGGCGGATCTGCGCAGTGCGGCCGACTATATGGCAAGCCAGGGGCTGCGCGTGCTGGGCGTGGCCCGTGCCGTACACTCCGCCACAGCGTTGCCGCAAGAGCAGTTGGGCTTCAGCTATGCGTTCCTGGGCTTATTGGGCCTGGCGGATCCCGTGCGCGCCGAAGTGCCGGCGGCCATCGACCAATGCCATGCGGCGGGCATTCGCGTGATCATGATCACGGGGGATTATCCGGCCACTGCGGTCAATATTGCGCAGCGCGCGGGCCTGCCGGACAGCGGCTTGCTCAATGGTGACGAGATCGACCAGCTGCCGGACCCGGTCTTGCGTGAGCGCCTGGCGCAGGCCACGGTCTGCGCACGCATCACGCCACTGCAGAAGCTGCGGATTGTGGAAGCGTTGAAAGCCAACGGCGAGATCGTGGCAATGACCGGCGATGGCGTGAACGACGCACCGGCGCTGAAGTCGGCCCACGTCGGCATCGCGATGGGGCAGCGCGGATCCGACGTGGCGCGCGAGGCGGCAACGCTGGTGCTGCTGGACGACAATTTTGCGTCGATCGTGCGCGGCATCCGCCTGGGGCGCCGGATTTTCACCAATATGCGCAGCGCGATGTCTTATGTGGTTGCGATCCATGTGCCAATTGCCGGCATTGCCTTGCTGCCGGCCTTCCTCGGCTGGCCGGTATTGCTGTTTCCGATGCACATCGCTTTCCTGGAACTGATCATTGACCCGACCTGTTCGCTTGCCTTCGAAAACGAAGCCTCTGAAGCAGGGGCGATGGAGCGCCCGCCGCGTCCCGTCAACAGTCCGCTGCTGG
>JBCNOX010000266.1:0-7019 GCA_039593645.1 Pseudoduganella sp. | reverse complement strand
TGATGTTCTTGAAGCGGTCCATATCGAGGAACAGCACCGCCAGCGCCCAGTTATGCTCGGCCGCCTGTTTCAGCGACAGCATCAGCGAATCGTAGAACTGGCTGCGATTGGGCAAGCCGGTCAGGGTGTCGAAGTGGGCCAGCTTGAGCAGGCGGCGCTCGGCCTCCTTGCGTTCCGTGATATCGCGCGCCACCGCCACCAGGATCCAGTTCTGGCCCGAACGCAGCGTGCGGCGCTGCACTTCCACCGACAGCGGGGACTTGTCTTTGCATTCGAGCAGCAGCTCCGCCATCGCCCCGCTCTGGTCGCCCGCCAGCAGCTTGTCGTACAGGTCTTGCAGCGGCTGCAGGCCTGGCTCGAGCTCGCGCTCCGTTCCCACTTTCAGGAATTCCTCGCGCGCGAAGCCCAGCATGCGGCAGGCCGTCACGTTGACGTCGATGAAGCAGGAATTGGCGCGGTCGACCAGGAAGATCGCGTCCGCCGTCGCATCCATCGCCAGCCGGAAGCGGCGCAAGTCTTCGTCCAGCCGGATGCGCGCGTTCATGTCCAGCTGGAGCTGGGCGTGATGGCGGCTGATTTCCTCATACAGCAGCAGGTTTTCGTAGGCGACCGAGATCTGCGCCGCCACCGTCACGGCCACCCGCTCATCGACCTCGTTGAATTCGTCGGCGCCCAGTTTGTCCACCAGGTACAGCCAGCCATGCACGCGCTCGCGCGAGGCGATCGGCACGCCAAGGAAGGAATGCACCTGCGGGTGACCGCTTGGCAGGCCGATTTCGCGCGGGTCGCCGCCCAGGCGGCTCATGCGCACCGGCTGGCGCTGCTGCAGCAGGCTGTCGAGAATGCCGGCGCGCGGCTGGCTGGCCACCACCTTGGCCTGTTCGCCCACGCCGCAACTGGCAAAGTAGCTGGTCTCCTGCGCATCCTGTTCCAGTACGCCGATGCAGGCGAAGCGTGACACGCAAATGTTCTGCGCCACGCGTACGCCGATTTCGATCAGGCCCTGTGCATCGCGTTCGGCGCCCAGTTCGATCCCCAGTTCGATCAGCGCCGTCAGGCGCAGGCTGACTGCCTGCAGGCTGGAAAGCGAGCGCGACAGGCGTTCGGTCATCTGGTTCAGGTGCTCCGGCTGCCCCTCATGAGTCTCCCCATTGTTGGCAATGCGCGTAATCACCTGGCTGCTCGACTCCAGCTCGTCGATGTATTCGGCGACCTTGTGCTCGATGTCAAACAGGCGTCCCTGGCTGGGCGGCTCCGGCGCGAAGGCGGGCAGCGACTCGCCCTGCTCCGCCATGCCCAGCGCCTGGTGCACCGTTTTCAGGATGACGTCCGGGTCGGACGGCTTGGGCAGCACCCAGCGCACGCCGCAGGCTTCGGCCACCGCCATCGCTTCGCGCTCGCGGTAGGTGGCGGTATAGAAAATGATCGGTACGTCCGCCAGCTCCGGCTTGCTGCGAATGCGGTTGACGAATTCATAGCCATCCATGTTCGGCATCAGGATGTCGGAAATGACCAGGTCCGGCCGTTCCGATTCCATCACCTTCAGGCCCTCGATGCCGCTGGACGCTTCCAGCAGCCGGTGGCCGCTGTAGCCCAGGAGCGTCATCAGGAACTCGCGGTTCAGCACATGGTCGTCGACGATCAGGATCGTCGCGATGTCGTTCTCATCCCGGGGCGACATCTCCCCCGGCAAAAAAGACTCGATTTGCGATACGAAGGTGTCGGGTTCGATCGGCTTGCCGATATAGCCGTCAAAGCCGGCCGCCAGCAGTTTTTCGCGGTCGCCGACCATGGCCAGCGCAGTCACGGCCAGCGCCGGAATGTCTTTCAGTTTCGCGTCTTGCTTCAGTTGCGCCACCACGCCGTAGCCATCGAGCTTGGGCAGGTGTACATCGCAGATGATCAGGTCGGGCACTTCGCGGCGAGCCACTTCCACGCCTTCCTCGCCGTTGTGGGCCAGGAGCGGCTGATAGCCGAAGGCACGGAGCAGGTACACCATCAGCTCCATATTCGTAGGGTTGTCTTCGATAATCAGGATGCGTGCTGACATTAGTACTCCTGTCAATGTATCGCCTCTAGTATCCGCTATTCCAGCGGCAATGTGAGCACAAATATGCTGCCATTGCCCGGCTTGTCGAAATGCCGGATCGATCCATTCAGCAATGCCGCCAGTTTCTGGCTCAGGCGAATGCCAAGGTGCTGCATGATGTCTTCGGTGACGCCGGCGCCGGTATCGCTGACACTGACTTGCACGACGGATTTGCCTTCTGCCACGGTGCGTTCCAGGGCAATACTGACTTCGCCCCGTTCGGTGAATTTGATCGCGTTATTCAACAGGCTGCCCAGGATTTGCTGCAGGGCGCGGCGGTCGGTACGCAGCGTGAGCGGCTGCGCCGTGGCGCGGAAATGCAGCACCAGGCCCTTCTGCCTTGCCTGCGGCCGGAACACCAGCGCCAGCTCTTCGACGACCGTGCGGCAGTTCAAGGGTTCCGGATGCAGCTCCACCTTGCCCGAACCGATCTTGGCAAAGTCCAGCAAATCGTTAATCAGCGCCAGCAGGTGGCGCGCACTGGCTTGCACGGTGCGCAGCTGCTTGTCCTGGTCGGCATTCAGGGGCCCGGGCAGCTGCATCAGCAAGGTACCGGTGAAGCCGATGATGGCGTTCAGCGGCGTGCGCAGCTCATGCGACATGCTGCCCAGGAAGCGTTCCTTGGCCTGGCTGGCCTTGGCCAGTTCGCTGATGTCGCGCACGGCATGGACTTGCAGCCTGCTGTCGCCGTCACGCAGCTGGCTGCTGCGCACATCGGCCGGGAATTTGTCGCCGCCCTTGCGCATTCCGCAAGGTCCAGGCCCTTTGGGGAGCACGGTGTCGAGCGACGTGCCGCGCAACTCGCCGGGCAAATAATCGAACAGGTCTTCCGCCCGGCTGTTGGCCAGCACGATGCGGGCGGACGCATCGACCACCACAATGGCATCCGGCATGGATTCAAGCAGGCTGCCGAAGCGTTCTTCGGCCTCCAGGGTGTCCTCGATCTTGCCGTAATCTGTCGCCATCGTCCCGCTTTCTTATTGAAACCAACTCGGATCAAAATTGCAGCGTTTCTTGCTTGGCCTCAAGATAGTCTAAGTGATACCTATAATCTCCGCAAGAATATGACTCGCAATAGCTGGATGGCGGCCCATGCCGACGTGGCCGATGCCATGCAAGGCGATGTTGCGGGCGCCGGGAAGATGGCAGGAATCCTGCGGCGCGATGATGTTGTCGTGCCAGGAGTAGATCGAGGTGAACAGCCCGCGCTGGCGCCGGTCAGCGGCGTCGAGCTGCGCCAGCCACTCGGCGTCGCGCCGCATCTGGCGCGCATTGTCGCCCGGTCCCATATGCGCCAGGTCGGTGCCGAAGTGCGGCGTGGCCAGCGTGATGATGCGCGCCACATGGGCTGAGCCGAAACGCCGCAGCCAGGCGCGCGCGACCAGCCCACCCATGCTGTGCGCCACAATGATGACCTTGTCGCTACCGCTGGCGGCCAGCAGCGCTTGCACGCCTTGCTCCAACTGCACGGCAAAGTCTTCGATATCGCCGAACACTGGTTCCAGGTCGACGGTGGCATGGCTGTAGCCGCGCTCCTCCAGTTGGCCGGCGAGGTGCACCCAGAAGCCGCCGTTGGCGCCATAGCCGTGCACCAGCAGCACCGGCAGGCCGCGTGGCGCTTTTGCAATATGCATGCGCGGCTGGTGGCGCAGCATATGCCAGGACGTTACCGCCATGGTGGACGCATACTCGTGGAAGAACAGCTGCGCGCGTTGCAGCAAGCCCAGATGCGCCTCCTCCGGCACGGGACGCAGCGTCATGCGGAAATTATTGGCGGTGATGGCCAAGCGTACCAACAGTACAACAATCACCGCCAGCAGCAAGGCCACATCGGCCGGCACCAGGCGCGAAAGCGCCCATGCGATGAGGATCGCGCAGGACACCTGCACGGCCATGATCATCATCAGCATGCGCTTTACCATTGGTCAGGCCTTCCGTGCCAGGCGCTCGGCCAAGCCGCTGGCCAGGCGCGCCGTGACGCCGTAAATCGACAACTGCGGGTTGGCGCCGATCGAGGTCGGGAACAGCGAGCCATCATGCACCGACAGGTTGGCGATGCCGCGATACAGGCCGTCCGGCGCCACCACGCCGGTGGCAGCGTCTCCGGTCATGGCGCAGCCGCCCATCACGTGGGCCGAGACCACCCGCGTCAGCAGCTTTTGCATCGGCAGCACGGCGATGGCCTGGCGCGCTTCGTCCCAGTTCTTGTACGGTTGCGCCACCAGCTCATGCACCGGGCTGACGCCGTCGGCGCCGGCGGCAAACTGGATTTCCGCCATGGTCAGCAAGGCGCGGCGGGCGCCTTCCCAGAAATACGGCGTCAGCGGGTAATCCAGTTGCGGCGATCCGTCGCTGCGCAGCGTGACGCGGCCACCGGCCGCTTCCGGGTGGAAGCCGTCGCGCAGCAGCGCCAGCATGCCTTGCACATGGGCGAAGCGCTTCATCAGGTTGGCATGGGCCGCCCCGTAAGCTGACAGTGTGGTGGCGCCGAGCACCGGATGCAGCGGGGCTACTTCCAGTTTGTAGCCCATCGGGCCGTCGAGCGCCTGGGTATGCAGGAAATGGTCGGAATACACCGTCTGCGGCGCGCCGTTGAAAGCTTCCACCGCTTGCGGGTACAGCCCCATCGAAATCACTACCGGGTGCAGGAAGGTACGCTGGCCAAGCAATTGCTGCGGGTCGGGCGCGCCGGAGCGCAGCAGCAGCGCCGGCGAATTGATCGCGCCGCCGGCCACCACGAAGTGGCGTGCCTTCAGCGTCAGGCGGCGGCCGGTCGGTTCCATTCCATCGCCCGTCAATGCCATGCACTCCAGGGACGTGGCCTGGCCGCCGGCCAGCGTGAAGCGCTCGGCGCGGGCACGCGTCAGCAGCACGGCGCCCTTTTCCAGGGCGCCCGGGATCGTCGTCACCAGCATCGACTGCTTGGCATTGGTCGGGCAGCCCATGCCGCAGTAGCCCAGGTTCCAGCAGCCGTTGACGTTGCGCCGGATCAGGGCGGTCTGGATGCCCAGCTTGTCGGCGCCCTGGCGCATCAGGTCGTTGTTGGCATTGGGCGGAGTCGGCCAGTCGCTGATGTGCAGGCGCTCTTCCATCTTCTGGAACCACGGCGCCATGCTTTCCACGCCGTAGTCACGCAGGCCGTATTTCGACTGCCACCAGCCCAGCGTGTCGGCCGGCGTGCGGAAGCTGGAAGTCCAGTTGACCACCGTGGTGCCGCCCACGGTGCGGCCTTGCAGGATGTTGATCGCCTTGTCGACGGTCTTGCGCGCGGCGGAGTCCTGGTACAGCGATGGGTAGGCGTCGGCCTCGCGCATCTTGAAATCCTTCGACGATTTCAGCGCGCCCTCCTCCACCATCAGCACTTTCAGGCCGGCTTGCGCCAGGATTTCCGCCGTCACGCCGCCGCCGGCGCCCGTGCCGACCACAACCACGTCGGCATCAAAGTTGCGGTCCTGCTGCAAGGTGGAGGCATCGATGACTTGCCAGCCGGCGGCGATGCCGGCCTGGATCGGATCAGGGATAGGGCTGCTCATGCGCTCAGCTCCTTCATCGGGCCCGCATAGCCGATGACCGCCCAGGTCGCAGGTTCGGCGTACCAGCCGCCGAGCACCAGGTCATGCAGGCCGTGGTAAGCCGTCTGCAGCATTTCGGTGCGGTGGGTGCGCCAGCTTTGCAGGAAGGCCGCCACTTCGGCCGGTGTCGCTTCCGGCCAGGCCGGCACGCCGGCCAGCAGGCGCCGTGTGGGCGCCATCGACAACAGGCCAAACAGGTCGCTGATCTCCTTCTGCACGCGCAGCGGCAAGCCATGGATGGCGGCGCCGACGCGATCGATGCCGGCTTCCAGTGCGGCGGCATCGGGGGAAATGCCGGTAATGGCGGGAATCAGCGCGGCCAGCATGGTGCGGCCCTCGGCGTCGAGCGCGAAACGCTGCGCCACGGCCGGGCGGAGTTGCCGGTACACGGCCCCGCCCGCGATGAGCGCCAGGCCGCCCAGCAGCCCGGCTTTCAAGAATGATCTGCGTTGCATCAAGTCCCCTATTAATAGTTATAGGGCGATTCTAAGGACGCCGCCGCGCCCCGACTAGAGAATGGCCTCTAATCCTTGCGGCTGCGCGCCTGCATCTGCCGGGCAATGCCGCGCAGGATGTTGACCTCTTCCGTCTCCAGGCCGGCGCGCGCGAACATGCGCTTCAGGCGCGGCATCAGCTTGCGCGGGTTGTTCGCATCGAGGAAGCCGACCTCGACCAGGGCCTGCTCCAGGTGCTCATACATGCCTTCCACCTGCGCCGCGCTGGCCGCTTCGCCCTGGAAACCGACCGGGCTGGCCGCGCGCTGCCCATCCAGCGCCGCCATGCGGCATTCATACACCAGGACCTGCGCCGCCTGCGCCAGGTTGAGCGAGGAATAGTCGGGATTGGCGGGAATATTCACCAGCACATTGGCCGCCTGCACAATCTCGTTCGGCAAGCCGAAGCGCTCGTTGCCGAAGATGAGGGCCGCGTTCAGCGTGGCGTCGGCGGCGATATGTTCGGCCAGTTCGCGCGGCGTCTGCACCGGCGGCGAGAACTCGCGCAGGCGGGCCGACACGGCCGCCGCGAAGTTGATGCCGTCCAGCGCTTCCGCCATCGAGCCCACGATGCGCGCCGAGGACAGGATATCCTGCGCGCCGCTGGCGAAAGCCACCGCCTCCTCGTGCTCCAGCGCCCCCTCGAAGCGCGGATTGACCAACACCAGCTCGGAAAAACCCATGGTTTTCATGGCGCGCGCCACCGAGCCGATATTGCCGGGACGGCTGGTTTCGACGAGGATGATGCGGAGCCTGGAAAACAGGGAAGGTGCGGATTCAGTCGGCTTCATTTAAAATAGCGGAATTCAGCGTTGGCGAAGGGCGGAATTGTACCTCTCGCAGCAACGCAACGTTCTTTCTCAT
>JBCNOX010000265.1:0-7034 GCA_039593645.1 Pseudoduganella sp. | reverse complement strand
GGGCCAGGCCTTGCACTGGCTGCCGGCGCACGACGCCAAGGTAGTCGATGTGACCGGCGCCGGCGACGCCTTCTCGGCCGCCGTCTGCTGGTCGCTGCTGCAAGAACCCGAACAACTGACCCTGGCCTGCGAACGCGGACTGAAAGCCGCTTCCATCACCCTGGCCAGCCCGCACACCGTGTCGCCCGAGCTGAGCGCAGACCTGCTCGCAACCGCGCATATCGAGGAGTAAAACCATGCACCAATTCCTGTCCTTCTCCCCTGAAGTCGCCAACGCCCGCGCGACCGGCAAGCCGATCGTCGCGCTGGAGTCGACCATCATTTCGCACGGCATGCCTTACCCGCAGAACGTACAGACTGCGCGCCAAGTGGAACAGATCATCCGTGATGCTGGAGCCGTGCCGGCCACCATCGCCATTATCGGAGGCAAGATCTGCGTCGGCCTGACCGAAGAACAGCTGGAAGAGCTGGGCAACTCGCCTGACGCGATCAAGGTGTCGCGCCGTGACCTGGCCTATGTGCTCTCGCAGGGCAAGCTGGGCGCGACCACCGTGGCCGCCACCATGATCTGCGCGCAACTGGCCGGCATCAAGGTGTTCGTCACCGGCGGCATCGGCGGCGTGCATCGCGGCGCGGAAACCAGCATGGACATTTCCGCCGACCTGCAGGAGCTGGCGCAAACCAATGTCGCAGTGGTGTGCGCGGGCGTGAAGTCCATCCTCGACATCGGCCTGACGCTGGAATACCTCGAGACGCACGGCGTGCCAGTGGTATCGGTCGGCCAGCCCGGCTTCCCGGCCTTCTTCACGCGCGAGAGCGGCTTCAATGCCGACTTCCAGCTCGACACGGCCGCCGAGCAGGCATCCTTCATCAAGACCAAATGGGCCCTGGGACTGAATGGCGGCGTCGTGGTTTCCGCGCCGGTGCCGGTCGAAGAAGCCATGCCGAAAGACGAAATCGACGCCATCACGCTGCGCGCCTTGCAGGAAGCGGAGGAAAACGGCGTCACCGGCAAGAAGGTTACCCCCTTCCTGCTGGCTCGCATCAAGACCCTTACCGAGGGCCGCAGCCTGAAGACAAACATCGCACTGGTGAAAAACAACGCACGCGTCGGCGCTGCCCTGGCACGTGAGCTGCAGGAGCATCCATGTCCATCGACCTGAAACAGTTAAAGTACTTCCTCGCCGTCGCCGAAGAGAAGAGCTTCAGCCGCGCCGCTGAACGCCTGCATATTTCGCAGCCGCCGCTTTCCCAGCAGATCATGAAGCTGGAAGCGGAGCTGGGTGTGAAGCTGTTCGCCCGCACCACCCGCACCTTCGAACTGACCGTCGCCGGCAAGGCGTTGATGCAGGAGGCCTCGGACCTGCTGGCCAAGATGCGCATGACCATCGACACCGTGCGCCAGATCGACCGCGGCGAAGTGGGCCGCCTGCGGGTAGGCATCGTGGGCTCCGCGATGTGGGGACCGATTCCTTCGATGCTGGAGGAATTCCAGAGCAAGTATCCGCGCGTGACCTGGACCATCCACGAATCCGGCCCGACCGTGCAGTACGACGCGCTGCGCGCCAAGCAGATCGACGTTGGCTTTTGGCGCGAGCCGAAGCTGGACGACGATGAACTGCGGCGCGACAACCTGAAGCAGGAACTATGCTTCCGCGAGAATGTGTGCGTGGCGGTGAACGAGCATCATCCTCTCGCCAAAATGGACGCAATCGAGCTGGCAGATATTGCCGACGATCCGATGCTGACGCTGGCCCTGGATAAGTCGGCGTTCCCGCGCTACCTGATCCAGTGCTGCGTGAATGCAGGCTTCCAGCCTGAGATTTTCCAGGAGGCGCACGAGCCGCAAACCTTGCTGGCCATGGTTGGAGCTGGCCTGGGCGTGACGCTGATGCCCGAAACGACTGCCCGTATCGGCTGGCCTGGCGTGGTATTCCTGCCGATCCGCACCAATCCACCGTCGGCCAACCTTTACATCACTTACACGACCCTCGACGACGCACCTGTGGTGCGCGCCTTCCTCAATATCTTGCGGCCGCCGGCGACCTGAAGCGGGCTTCAGTTGGCGCGGGCGAAAACTTTGTCCGCGATCAGCCAAGGCCGGAAAACCAGCAGCAAGCCAAGCACGCAGCGCAGGCCGATGCTGATTTGCTCAATGCCGTGCATGCCTGACCAATACATCTGTGCGAAGGCCGAACCCTGGGTCGCAGCAACGATGAACATGCTGCCCAGGTGCGGCAGTGAATCGAGCAAGACCCAAAGGCCCAGGATCACAGCGCCAACTGCCGCCATCTCGCGCGCAGCCAAATTGATCGTATTAGTGTGCTCGGTGCGCGGGATCAGCTTATGCGCAACCGTCATCGGGAAGAACCACAGGAATAGAGCCAGGGCAAATGTCGACAGCGGCATAAGGTAGACCCAGGACCCAGCATTGGGCAACTGGTCCTGGAACGCGCGGACCACACCAAACATGCGGAGCGTGACGCTCAGCATAAACAGGGAAAAAAGACGAGCTGCGGTACCGACAAACTGCTGTGGAGTCATAGCGAATAGATTGCAAACTTAATAATACGCGGATTGTGCCATAGCCGCATCAATGTGTCGCCCCCGCGCCCGCCGATATATCAATGCTCAACGCCAGCGAAGTCCGCACTGCAATACGTATGCCTTCGATCATTTGGGCCAGCGACATGCTGGCCGCACCGGGATGGCGTACTGCCTGTTCCGGCAAATAGGGGATGTGAATGAAACCGGCTTTTACATCGCGCCGCCCAGCCAGGGCATGCATCAAACCGTAGAACACGTGATTGCAGACGAAGGTGCCGGCAGTCTGCGACACCGACGCCGGCAAGCCCGCTGTCCGCAATGCCGCGACGATCGCCTTGATCGGCAGCGTCGCAAAATACGCAGCCGGCCCACCCTGCACAATCGGCTCATCGACCAGTTGCTTGTCCGCATTGTCCTTGATCGGCGCATCGTCGACGTTGATCGCCACTCGCTCAACCGACAGGTCCACCCGTCCACCAGCCTGGCCGACCGCAATCACCAGCGCCGGCTGCAACTCGTCGATGAGCGCCGCCATTGCCTGATTCGCGTCGCCAAACACACAAGGCAACTGACGCGCGACAACGCGGAAATCATGCTCCGCCCAGCCATCCAGCGCGCGCACGGTTTCCCAGGCAGGGTTGATAGGCTCTTTATTAAAAGGCTCGAAGCCGGTCAGCAGAACAGTTTTCATAACAAGAAGTAGAGCAGGATGATATTTGCGCCCAGCAGCGGCAAGGCCGTCGGCACCTGGGCCTTGATCACGGCATTCCGGTCCGTCAGCTCCAGCAGCGCCGTCGGGATGATGTTGAAGTTGGCCGCCATCGGTGTCATCAGCGTACCGCAGTAAGCGCTGAACATGCCGATCGCCGCCATCACGGCAGGATTCCCGCCAAACTTGGCCACCAAAACCGGCACGCCGACGCCGCCAGCCATCACCGGGAAGGCGGCAAAGCCATTACCCATCACGATGGTGAACAGCGCCATGCCGACACAATACACCGCCACGGCAACCAGCTTCGAATCGAGGCCGATATAGGTCGTCGTCACCTGCGCCACCGCCTTGCCGACGCCCGCCTCGCTGAACAGCAGCCCGAGCACCGCCAGCATGTGCGGCAGTACGATCATCCAGCTCATGGCGTCGATCAGGCGGCGTGACTCGCGGCCGGCCTGCAGAGGTGTGGTTCGGGTCATCCAGCAGGCCACGCCAACTGCAATCACCGCCGCGCACCCCAGGCTGACCAAGGTAAGGTGCTTCGGGTCGAGCACGAACAGTTCCCCGATGCGTACGTCCTTGAGCAGCGTGGAGCCGGCCATTGTCACGGCAGGAATCACCAATGCCGGCACGAACAGCTTGTGACCAAGCCGCGCGGCACTGGCGCGGCGTGCGTCGTCAGGAAGCACCTCCGGCTTGCCGCTACGGACGCCGCCAAAGCCCGCCAGCACCGCCATCACGATCATTGCCAAGCCCACCGTCGCGGGCGGCAAGCGCTCGCCCACCAGGTAGACTGTGGCGTACAAGGTCCAGAACAGACCCGTGGACCAGCGCCGGGGATTGCTGCGGTCGCCGAACGACATCAGCGCGACCAGCGCCAGCATGATGCCAAGGAAGTAGTAGAAATACTCGACGCGGACGATCATGCGCGCCCTCCGCCGCTCGGTCCCAGATATCGGTCCAGCCGGCGCAGCCGCCAGGCGTGGATGATGAAGGCGCTGATCGCCGTCGGGATGCCCCACATGGCCATGTGCAGCGGATCGACTTCAATCCCTTCGGCACGCAGCACTGTTTGCATCAGCACGATGGCACCGAACGCGACGAAAATATCCTCTCCGAAGAAGAGCCCAATATTATCGGTGGCGGCAGCCATGGCGCGGACATGCTGGCGCTGATCGTCACTGAGCTCAGGATTGCGCAGTTGCGCGGCGCCTTCCGCCATCGGCGCCACGACCGGGCGCACCATATTAGGATGGCCGCCCAACGAGGTCAGGCCCATGGCGGCGGAAAGCTCGCGCACTGCGAGATAAACGATCAGCAAACGCCCGGCCGTCGCCGACCGCATGCGCGCCACCACCGCCTGCGCATGTTCGCGCAAGCCGAAGCGTTCCAGCAGCCCAATCGCCGCCAGCGGCAGCAGGTAGATCATCGGCAGGTTGCGCGTCTTGACGAAAGCCGTGCCGAGCGAGGCAAGCAGCGCCTCGACCGGCATGAATGCCGCGAAGCCGGTAGTGAAGCAGGCCGCCACCACCACCAGCACCGGATGCAGCCGCAGCAAGAACCCAAGCACGATAACGGCCACGCCGAGCAGCGGCCACATATTGACAGCAGTTTGCATCTCCCCTCCCCCAAGGAAGGCCACATCTTACCCCAGCAAGGCAAAAAAAAACGCGCACCGGAGTGCGCGTTCTTGCGGGGACTACAATCGATCAGAAGTTCGCCTTGAACTGCACGCCGTAGGTGCGTGGTTCGTTGACGATACCGGTCAGGTTGTTGAAGTCGATCGCGCCCAGGGCCTGGATACGGTTGGTGATGTTGCGGCCGTAGGCAGCCAGCTCATACTTGCCGTCGTCCCACTTGTAGCCCACGCGCAGGCCGCCTTCCAGCAGTTCCTTGGCCTTGTACTCGGCTGCTTCGTACAGGAAGAAGTTGTAGGAGGTGCGGTATGCCCAGTCGGTGTAGGCGTAGATCTCGCCATTGCCCAGCGGCTGGCTGAAGCGCAGGGTGAAGTTATGCTGCCACTTCGGTGCGCGCGGCAGCGGGTTGCCGTTGATCAGGGCTACGGTGCCGCCGGAGATGGTCTTGGTCGGGTCCAGCACGGTGCAACCGCCACCGCAAGGCTGCACGAACAGGTTCGGGTCCTTGATCTCGGTGTCGTTGTAGCTGGTGCCGAAGGTAACAGCCCAGGCATCGCTCAGGTTGGCCTGCAAGTCCAGTTCCACGCCGCGGCCGGTCACCTTGTCGGCATTGATCAGCTGGTTCATGTTCACGGTGCCGGAACCTGCGGTCAGCTGTTTGTCCTTCATGCGGTAGTTGAACACGGTGGCCGACATGCGCGCACGGCGGTCGAACAGGTCCTGCTTCACGCCGAATTCGACGGACAGCGCTTTTTCGGCGTCAGCCTGCGATGGCTTGGAAGTCAGGTCGAACAGGCGGCCCTGCATGGAAGGCGCGCGGTAGCCGGTAGCGACGCGACCGAACAGGTTGGTGTCCTTGTTCAGGGTGTAGGTACCGCTCAGGTCCCAGCTGACGTTGCTCGAGGTGTCGTTCAGGGAGTTGGAAGCCGACTGTGGCGGTTCAACGCGGGTGGCGATGAAGTCCTTCTTGTCCTTGGTGTAGCGCAGGCCCGCGCGCAGCTTGAACGCATCGGTCACGGTGTAGTTGATGGTACCGAAGGCCGCGTAGGACTTGGCGTCCTGCTGCTGCGTTGCGTAGGCGGCATTCTGCGGATTGCCTGGGGTGAAGGAATCGAAGGAGATCGAGTCGATCTGGATATGCTCGTCGAAGTAGAACACGCCGGCGATCCACTGCAGTGGGCCCTTGTTGTTCGATTCGACGCGGAATTCCTGCGACAGCTGCTTATGGTCAGGAATCAGGTCGGCGGTTTCGACCGGGAACGGGATGAAGCCTGGGCCCATCGGCGGATGGAAGGAAGCACCGTAGCCGCCGTCCACGTCGCCGCGGCTGTAGAACTCCAGCTTTTCATAGCCGGTGATCGAGTGGAAGGTCAGGCCCGGGGTATCCCAGCGCAGGCGCAGGTTGGCGCCCTTGTTCTTCAGGTGCTGCTCGTTGCCGCCGTCGGTCGGATAGGACTTGTAGTCGAAGTTGTCGACCAGCTCATTGGTGCCCTTCTTCAGGATATTGGCGCGGAACAGGGTCGCATTGCCGTCCATGTCGCGGCCGTGCAGGTTCAGCAAGGCGCTGAAGTCCTTATTAGGCTTCAGCAGGAACTGGATACGGCCGGCGTTGTCCTTGTAGCCTTCGAAGTCGGTGGTCGGCGCGCCTGGGCGATCGTTATGCACGCGGTTGCCGCGGTGCTGTGACTGCAGCGAGATGCGGGTTGCCAGCACGTCGTTGATCGGGAAGTTGTACGCGCCTTCGTAGTTGCGCACGCGGTCCTTGCCGAAGCCGACGTTGACGTAGCCTTCCTGGCGGAATACCGGCTTGGCGGAGTCGAACTTGATCACGCCGGCCGGGGAGTTACGGCCGAACAGGGTGCCTTGCGGGCCGCGCAGCACTTCCACCTGATCTACGTCGAACACAGGGAAGCCCTTCAGCATCGGGTTTTCCTGCACGATGTCGTCCATTACCAGGCCAACCGGCTGGGAAGCGTTCAGGTCGAAGTCGGTATTGCCCAGGCCGCGGATGTAGAAACGCGGGAAAGTACGGCCGTAGTCGGACTCCACGGAGACGGATGGGGAACGGCCGTTCAGGAAACGGATGTCCTGGCCGCCGGAGGTCAGCACGTCCAGCTTCTCACCCTTCAGGGTGGCGA
>JBCNOX010000264.1:0-7042 GCA_039593645.1 Pseudoduganella sp. | reverse complement strand
CGGACCATGGCATCGCCAACCAGCTCATCTTTCGATTTGAAGTGTTTGTAGAGGCTGGGTTTCGAAATGCCCACGGCCCCCGCAACGTCATCCATCGTCATCAAGTCGTAGCCCTTGCTACTCAAGACGACAGTAGCCGCGTCGAGAATGGCATTCTCGCGCAGCTTAAATGCTTGATCTTTAAAGCTAAATTTTTTAAGGATACTCATTGGTAAAAAATCGCTACTGGCCAGTAGCTTTTGTTATTTGTTGGTAGTAATATTAGCACAAGGGTAGCGACCCCATCCTTATTACCAGCACAAAATGACCCAGACACGCCAACGAATTGCAGTCATCGGCGCCGGCATCTCCGGATTAGCCTCGGCTTACTTCCTCAACCGCCGTCACGACGTGGTTCTGTACGAAGCAGGTCCGTACCTGGGCGGTCACTCCAATACAGTCGACGTTTCACTCGAGGGCGTCACCTGCGGTGTGGACACCGGGTTCCTGGTATTTAACGAGCGCACCTACCCCAACTTCATTGAACTGCTGCGCGAACTGAACGTTGCAAGTATCGCCAGCGATATGTCGTTCGCAGTATCGATGGAAAACGGCGCCCTGGAATGGGCTGGAACCAGCCTGGATACCCTGTTCGCACAACGTTTGCGTCTGTTGTCGCCTTCCTTCATTCGAATGGTGACAAACATTTTGCACTTCAATCGCAATTCGCAGCGCTATCTCAGCGAAGTGCACGGCAAAGCCGTTTCGCTTGGCGAACTGCTGCAGGAAAACGCCTATGGCGCGCTATTCCGTGACGCTTACCTGTTGCCCATGGCCGCGTCCATCTGGTCGAGTACGCCTGCCGATATCCTGAAATTTCCTGCGGCGACGTTCTTGCGCTTCTGCCTTAACCATGCGCTGCTGCAGGTGAACGATCGTCCCCAGTGGCGTACAGTCAAAGGCGGATCGCGCGAATACGTTCGCCGCATAGCGGCCACCCTGCCCGATTGCCGCCTCAATACGCCAGTCGTTGCCATCGAGCGCGTTGCGGGAAAAGTTTCGGTGCGCACCGCTGCCGGCCTGGAAGAATATGACGCGGTGGTTCTGGCCACGCATGCACCGACATCGCTGGCAATGCTGGCGGACGCCAGCCCCGAAGAGCGCGACATCCTTGGCGGCGTAAGGTATCAGTCCAACACCGCATGGCTGCACACCGATGCGAGCCTGATGCCACGCCGCAGCAAACTTTGGTCGGCATGGAACTATTTATCCGGTGAGCAGCAAGACGGCCAGCGCCCCGTCTGCGTCAGCTATTGGCTGAACCAGCTGCAAAGCCTGCCGTTCGAAACCCCGGTGATCGTGACGCTCAATCCACCGCAGCCGCCTGCGGACGATAGCGTCCTCGCGCGGTTCGAATATGAGCATCCGATCATGGACCAGGCGACGATCGATGCGCAACACCGGCTGCAGGAGATTCAAGGATCACGCCAGGTCTGGCATGCCGGAGCCTGGACCGGCTATGGCTTCCACGAGGACGGCCTCAAGTCCGCCTTGCGGGTGGCACATGCTTTCGATGCGGCTCCCGATTGGACCGTGCTGCCATGAGTGATAGCTCCCATCCCCTCCAGCTCGTAACGGGCCAGGTGATGCACGACCGCTTGCGCCCGCAGCGCAACCGCTTCTGCTATCCCGTGTTTTATGTGCGCATCAACCTGAGCCGCATGGAGCAATGTTCGTCGCGCTGGTTCGGCGTTGACAAGCGGCGCCTGGTGACCATCCGGACGCGCGACTACGGGCCGCGCGACGGCTCCAGCCTCGATGCATGGATGCGCAAGCTGCTGCGCGAACAAGGTATCCAGTCGGACGGGGATATCTGGCTCCAGACCTTCCCACGCATCGCCGGCTTCGCCTTTAATCCCGTAAGTTTCTGGCATTGCTACGACAAACAAGGAAGCTTGAATGCAGTGCTGGCCGAGGTCAACAACACCTTCGGCGACAGTCATTGTTACCTGCTGCGGCTGGACAGCGAGGATGGCAGGGCATCTTGCGCCAAGCGGCTGCAAGTCTCGCCTTTCTGCCGGATTGAAGGCGAGTACCGCTTCCGCTTTCGGATTGGATCAGGCAGCCAATTGACCAGAATCGACTATCACGACGCCAACGGACTGCTGCTGAAAACGGCGATCGCCGGAAAGCCCGCGCCATGCAGCGATAGCGCATTACTCCGCGCCCTGCTCCGCCAGCCTTTGCTGTGCATCGGCATTGTCGCCCGCATCCATTGGCAAGCGCTGCGGCTTTGGTGCAAAGGCGTGCCGTTCTTCGGCAAGGACGGCAATAAAAACATTACCCTGCAAGAGGAAGTCCAGCGATGAACCACACCCTATCGATCCGCCAGCTCGCGGCACCGCCCGGCGCCAAGTTGTTCCTGTCTTTACTGGGACGCATCCAGCACGGCCACTTGACCCTGGTCACGCCGGATGAGACGCGCATGGAGTTTGGCGACGTCCACACGCCGCATGGCGCCACGCTCAAAGTGCACGATTGGCGCGCATGCGCGCGGATCCTGCGCTCGGGAGACATCGGCTTCGCGGAAGCTTACGGTGCAGGATGGGTCGACAGCCCGGACATCACCAGCCTGCTGCGCCTGGCCCTGCGTAACGAGAGCGTTCTGGAACGCGCAATGTTTGGCGGAGCATTGTCCCGTTGCTGGTATCGCTTGCGCCACCTGCTGCGACCGAATACCCGGGCCGGCAGCAAGCGCAACATCCATGCGCACTATGACCTGGGCAACGATTTTTATGCACTCTGGCTCGATCCGAGCTGGACCTACTCCAGCGCATTATTCGCCGGCGACTTCCAGCTTTCGCTGCAAGAGGCGCAATCGCGCAAGTACCAGCGGATCATCGATACACTCGGTTTGCGCTCCGGTGACCGGGTGCTGGAAATCGGCTGCGGCTGGGGTGGATTCGCCGAGCACGCAGCCAGGCAGGGTATCCACGTCCATGGGCTGACCATTTCCCCGTCCCAGTTACAGCACGCAAAGCAAAGGATGTCGACCCACGGCCTGGACGACATGGTGGAGCTCGAGCTGCGCGACTATCGCGACATCCATGGCGACTACGATGCGGTGGTTTCCATCGAAATGTTCGAAGCCGTCGGCGAAAAATACTGGCCCGACTACTTCAAGGCGCTCTCGTGCCGCCTGCGGCCCGGCGGCAAGGCCTTGGTCCAGTCGATCACGATCGGTGAACGTCATTTCGAGCGCTACCGTAGCAGCACCGACTTCATTCAGCAGTACATCTTCCCCGGCGGGATGCTGCCAAGTGTGGAACGCTTCATCCAGCAGGCAGCCCGCGCCGGCCTGGCGACGCAGGACATCCAGGCTTTCGGCCAGGACTACGCAGAAACCCTGCGGCGCTGGGACAAGCAATGCAGCGCACGGCGCCAGGAAATCAGTGCGCTAGGCTTCGATGCGCAGTTCCAGCGCATCTGGCACCTGTACTTCGCCTATTGCGAAGCCGCATTCGACGAGGGGCGAACCAATGTGGTTCAATTCCTGCTGGCGAAACCGACTGTGGTGTAAGCATGCCGGTGCGCTTCTGTGCCTGGCGCTGGCCTTCGCCGCTCCTGCGAGCGCTGGCGAGGCGGGCGCAGCTTGGCGAGCTGAGTTGCCGGGTGCGGTCGCCGTCGGTAGCGGAGAGCTGCGCTGGTTCGGCTTTCGCATCTATGACGCTGCCTTATGGAGCGGGCAGCAGCCTTTCGATCCCGCCGCGCGCTTTGCGCTTCAACTGACCTATCACCGCAGTATCAGCCGCGAAAGGCTGGTGCAGTCCAGTCTCGACGAGATGCGCCGCCTGGGCACCGCTCCGGCTGATCCGTCGCTGCGGCGGCAATGGGAAATGCAGATGCGCAAGGCGTTTATCGATGTCGAAGCTGGAGACCAGTTGATCGGCGTACACCTGCCGGGCTATGGGATGCGGCTTTACGATCAACGCAAGCTGCTTGCCGACATTCCCGATCCGAAGCTTGCGCTGGCGTTCTTCGACATCTGGCTGAATGAAGCAAGCCGCGACCAGGCATTACGCCGCCAGCTGCTGGGAGGCCGGCCATGAATGCCCGCGCACTTGATCGCGGTTATATGGCTTACGGCTTGCTCGGGCTTCCGCTGGCAATGGCCGCCTTGCCCGTCTACGTCCACATCCCGGCGTTCTACGCCCTCCACCTGGAGATAGGCCTTGCGCAACTGGGATGGGTGCTGTTTGCAGCGCGCTTGTTCGACACGATCCAGGACCCGCTCCTTGGCCTCATGATCGACCGCCTGGGCGGCCGCCTGAACCGCTATTTGCTGGCCGCGGCTGCCGTCTTCGCGCTTGCCTTTGCCGCGCTGTGGATGCCGCCAAGCGGCGGGAGTATTGCTGCCGCCTGGCTTGGGATCGCCCTGGTCTTCGTCTATTGCGCCCACAGTTTCCTTTCCATCGCTTACCTCGCCTGGGGTGCCAGCCTTGATGGCGTGTCCGCCAGGGCACAGGTGTTGCTGGGCCCAGCAGCCTGGCGCGAGGCTGCGGGATTGATCGGAATTCTGCTCGCCAGCGCGATCCCGGCAGCCGTGATGGCCGGTGACCCGGACCAGGCGTCCCGCCGGATGGCCTGGTACAGCGCAGGCTTTGCCATGCTTCTCATGGTTGCAATGATGGTCCTGCTGTACGGTGCGCCCGCCTGGGCAAAAGCGGCACAAAAGGAAGGCCGGTGGGCGCCGGCCCTGCGCGCGGTCTTCGCCAACCGGCGCTTTACGCGACTGCTGTTCCCCTATCTGTTCAACGCGCTTTCGGTGTCCGTCCCTGCGACGCTGGTGCTGTTTTTTATCCGCGATCAATTGCAGGCGCCCACATTGGGCGCCACCTTCCTCACAGCATATTTCGCGGCTGCGGTATGCTGCCTGCCGTTGTGGGTCCGCCTGGCCAGCCGATACGGAACGGCGAAAGCCTGGCGACTGGGAATGGTCCTCGCGATCGCCGCGTTCGGCGGCACCACGCTGCTCGGTCCCGGCGACACCCTGCCCTTCTTTGCCGTGTGCCTGGCAGCCGGCGCAGCGCTTGGCGCCGACCTGGCACTGCCGCCCGTGCTGTTCGCCCAGACCATCGGCGATAGTCCCGGCAAAGGCGTTTACTACAGCTTCTACACGCTGCTTGGCAAGCTGGCCCTGGCCATTACCGGATTATCGCTTCCGCTGCTGGCAAAACTGGGCTATCAGCCTGGGAATGGCGCAAGCATGCTGCTGGTCGCGATGTACGCCGGCCTGCCCTGTCTTTTGAAACTTATAGCGGTGCTTTCGCTGAGGAGGATCTGTGAGGACCAGAGCGATTTGCCTTGCCCTGTTGTTGACGGCATGTGCAGGAAATGACGTGCAACACTACGCGCTCAACCAGCCCAGGCTTGACGTTGCCGAGTTCTTTGGCGGTACAACCGATGCCTGGGGGATGTTCCAGAAAAGAAATGGTGAGGTCGTAAAGCGCTTCCACGTCGAAATCGAAGGAAGCAAGGAGGGAGAAGGCCTTCTTCTGGACGAACGCTTCAAGTACGACGACGGCAGCACGCAGCGCCGGATATGGCGCCTGGCTCCGCAACAAGGCGGCTGGCGGGGCACCGCCGCCGACGTCAAAGGTGAGGCACACGGTGAAGTGGCAGGCAATGCACTGCGCTGGCAGTACACCCTGCTCTTACCCGTGGACGGGCGAACCTACGAGATGCATTTCGACGACTGGATGTTCATGATAGACAGGTGCACCATGATTAACCGCGCCAGCATGCGCAAGTTCGGCGTGGAGCTTGGCCAAGTGACTTTGATGTTCAGGAAGAGATCATGTTCACCTTGAATCGCCCGATTGACGACTGGCGAGGAAGACGGTTCTGGATCATCGGAGCCTCCAGCGGCATTGGCGCTTCGATAGCGACCCAGGCGCTCAGTGCCGGGGCCAACGTCATCCTGTCGGCTCGCCGGGGCGACAGGCTTCACTCCCTCGCAGGGGATAGCCCCAATGCACTGCCAATCGCATTTGACGTGCTCGACGAGCGGGCCTGGAAGGATGCTTACGGCGAGATCTGCCAGCGCTTTGGCGGAGTTGACCTCGTCGTCTTCTGCGCAGCGGAGTACCGTCCGGAACGCGTTTGGGAAGTGACTCCTGGCGGTTCAAAGCGCACGTTGGCAATCAATTTGGGTAGTCTCTACACGGGCCTGGCGACCGTCCTTCCCGACATGCTGGAACGGGGCGCCGGCGGTATCGCGATTGTTGCCAGCGTGGCGGGCTGGATCGGCCTGCCCAAAGCAAGCGTATATGGACCCAGCAAGGCAGCGCTGATCAACCTCGCGGAGATTCTGTACAGCGACCTGCATCCGCGTGGACTGGACGTGTACCTGATAAACCCGGGTTTCGTCGATACCCAACTGACGGCCCGCAACGACTTCCACATGCCTGCCCTGCAGACGCCGGAAGACGCGGCTTCGGCAATCATGCGAGGTATTGCCGCCGGACGCTTCGAGATACACTTTCCGCGGCGATTTACCCTGCTCGTCAAATTATTGCGGATGCTTCCTTACAGGCTCCGCTTTGCTCTCATAGGCCAACTGGTGAAAACATGAAGTCAGCGCTCGACAAGCTTCTCGACTGGTACGAAAACCTGACGCCGCAAAATGTCGAACGCGTTTCGGAATTCTATGCCGCAAACGCCCGCTTTCGCGACCCGTTCAACAACGTCTGGGGAATACCCGCGATACAGCGGATCTTCGAACACATGTTCGAATCCACCGTTGGGCCGCGATTCGTGATCCGGCAACGAATGCTTCAGGACGACCAAGCGTTCGTCACCTGGACTTTCGAGTTCGAACTGCTCGGCAAGCATTACACGGTGGAGGGCGCATCGCACATCATCTTTGACCAGCATGGTTTGGTGAGCATTCACCGCGACTACTGGGATGCGGCCGAAGAGCTGTTCCAGAAACTGCCCGTCGTTGGCGGATTCTTCAGGCTGTTGCGCCGCCGGTTCTCAGCGTAGGCAGCGAAGCGAGCGC
>JBCNOX010000263.1:0-7058 GCA_039593645.1 Pseudoduganella sp. | reverse complement strand
CTACTGCCTTTTTCATTATTGCCCCGCTCTGTAGGTTGAAAACGTGGCGGATTGTAGGTAGCGAAAATGACAAGCTTGTGAATCGCGCAAGCGTGCGCAAGGCGCTTGACAACCGTTGCCTAGGCAACGTATAGTTCATTTATGAACAAAAATAACGATCCTCGCCGCGTCGCCCGCTTGATCAGCCGCGCCCAGAAAGCGCTGGAAGCAGAACTGGACATCAGGCTCGCGCCTTTCGATATCACGGCGGCGCAGTATGTGGTGCTGTCTACCCTGCACGGCGGCCGCGCCAATATCGCTGCGCAGATCTGCAAGGAGCTTTCTTACAGCCCAGGCGCGATGACCCGCATGCTGAACCGGCTGGAGCAGAAAGGCATGATCCAGAAGGTGCCGAGCATCGGTAACCGCCGCACCGTGCAGCTGGAATTGACCGAGGAAGGCCGGCGCCTGTTCCCGAGCCTGCTGGAAGCTTCGGGCTCGGTGATCGACCAGTACTTCGGCACTTTCAGTGCGCAGGAACTGCAAACCTGCGAGACGCTGCTGCTGAAAATGTTCGCCGGGAAGTAGGCGTCTTTTTTTGCCCTAAAGGTTGCCTAGGCAATCATACATTAAGGAATGAACGTGGAACCTTCAATCAATGTGCTGGGAGCTTATTTTCCCGACTGGCTTTTCTGCATCGCCGGAGCCACGGTGCTGTGCTTCCTGCTTCATGCGGTGCTGGATGCACGCGGCTGGCTGGCCGGCGCGCCTTCGCACCTGGTCGCACTGGGCTATCCCGCGCTCGCCACCGTGCTATCGCTGTCAGCCTGGCTCCTGTTTTTCCAACATTAAGGTGACGTCATGAAGAAGACCAGGAACTCCCGCCGCTGGACTGCAATCGTGCTGGCCCTGACCTTGTCAGCCATCGGCCTCGCCATCTACGTTGTACGATCCATCGACCAGGCGCCGCGCACCGATGACGCTTACGTCTATGCCGACACCATCAACGTCGCACCGGAAGTCAATGGACGGATCGTGGAACTGCCGGTGGCAGACAACCAGCGCGTCAGGAAAGGCGACCTGCTGTTCCGCATCGATCCCCTGCCTTTCGAAGAAACCCTGGCCAAGGCCGAAGCCGGCCTGAAAGCGCTCGACAGCGAAATCAAACTGGCCCAGCGCGCGGTCGATGCCCAGAAGTTTGCCGCTGCTGCCGCCCAGGCCAATGTCGAACATGCCAAAGCCGCCGCGGAACAGGCGGGCGACACGCTGGCGCGACTGGAGCCCCTGCTTGACAAAGGCTTTGTGTCAGCCGAGCGCATCGACCAGGCGCGCACCGCCAGGCGCAGCGCACAGTCCCAGCTCAGCGCGGCCCTGCTGGATGCGCGCCGCGCCGAGGCTTCGGTCAGCGGCGTCGATGCGCTGGTGGCCAAGCGCGAGGTGGTAAAGGCGGAAATCGCGTTGGCGCGCCTGAACCTGTCCTACACCGAAGTGCGCGCACCAGGCGATGGCATCGTGCTGAACCTCAAAACCTCGGTTGGCCAGTTTGCCGCCGCCGGCCATCCAGTGTTCACGCTGGCCAGTTCCAACCGTTGGTACGTGGTGGCCAATTTCCGCGAGACCGACCTGGCCGGTATCAAGGCCGGCCGCCACGCCCAGGTCTACCTGCTTGGCGACACATCCAAACGCTATAGCGGCACCGTTGAATCCATCGGTTACGGCGTGTTTCCCGACGATGGCGGCAGCGAAGTGGCCGGCCTGCCGCGCGTACCGCGCTCCATCAACTGGGTGCGGGTAGCGCAGCGCTTCCCGGTGCGTATCCTGATCGAACAGCCTGACGCGGCGTTCCGCATCGGTGCTTCCGCCGTCGCCATGCTGAACGCAAAGTGAGCGTCATGGAAGCACTGATTGCGCGCATCCGCACCGAACTGGCGCCCTTCCCCGGCCGCATGGATGCGGTGTGGCGCCTGCTCGCCAGCTGCACGGTGGTGATCGTCTGTTCGATGACCCTGCAGCTGCCGCTGCTTTCCCTGTCGCTGATCATGGTGTTCTTCACCGCGCAGGAGAACACGGTGCTCACGCGCATGAGCGCGACTGCCCTGCTGACCGGCAGCACGCTGGCAGTGATTGCCTCCATCGTCCTGCTGAAATTCACTCTCGATGTGCCGCTGCTGCGCATCCTGGGCGCGGGGCTGGTCGCATTCTGCGGCATGTATTTCTTCAGGACCAGCAAGCTTGGCGCCATCGGCTTCCTGGTGGCCCTGCTTGTGGTCAATGCCCAAGGCATGGCCGATTACTACAGCGATCCCGAAACCCTGATCCGCAGCCAGCTTTGGGTGTGGGTGGCGACCACCTATCCGGTCGTGGTCACGCTGGCCATCCAGCGCCTGTTCCGGCCCGCGCTTCCGGTCAAGCTGCTGGTGGAGGAGTATGCTCGGCAGCTGGACGAGGTCGAGCACCAGCTTGATGCGCGCATAGCGGGCCGCACGCCACCGGCCCTGCACAGTGGACGGGTCGGCCGCGGTGTGCTCGCAGTGCAGCGCCAGCTGGCCTTTGCCGCCTTGGGCAACGCCGAGCGCACCAAGGCGCGGGCTGCGGCCGTGAGCCGCCTGCATGCCGCTGCCGCGCAATTGGCCAGGCAGGCGCTGTTCGAACCCACACAGGAAGAACGTGCGCAGATGCGGTCGATCCGCGATGCATGCGCTTCGCTGCGGGCATGCCTGGGACACGACGCGCCCTTCGATGCGGCAGCAGCGCTGTCCGCGGGCGGCATGGCCGGAGCACTTGGCACGGCGCGTGCGCACGGTGCGATCCTGCGCGAGATGGAACGAGCGCTCAGGGCGGCGGCCGACGCCGGCAGCAGCGATAGCGCAGGCGCTGCAAACCAGGCAGACCGCGCTGGGGCTGCCTCAAGCCCGCACCGCCACCTGGTCTACGCGCAGTTTGCATTCAAGACCGTGCTGGCGGCAATGATCACCTACATCATCTATACCGGCCTGCAGTGGCCCGGCATCGGCACCGCTATGCAGACCTGCATCATCCTGGCGCTGCCCAGCCTGGGCGCCACCACGCACAAGGGCATCAACCGCTTGCTGGGATGCTGCCTGGGCAGCCTGGCGGCGCTGGTGGCGACGGTGTTCGTCATGCCCCACCTGGACAGCATCGTTGGCTTGCTGGGCATGGCCTTGCCGATCATCGCAGCCGGCGCGTGGATCGCTGTCGGCTCGCCGCGTTCGAACTACATCGGCGTGCAGATGATGTTCGCTTTCGCCCTGGCGCAACTGGGGAGTTTCGGGCCAGTCACCGACCTGACGGAAATCCGCGACCGCCTGGTCGGCATCCTGCTTGGGCTGGCAGTCTCGATCACGGTGTACACCTTGCTGTGGCCAGAACGCGAAGGCCAGGCGCTCCGAACCGCCCTGTCGCGCCTGCGCAAAGCGGTCGCCGCCTGTGCCCATGCCAGCCAGCACGAGCTGGGCGCGGCGCGCCTGCAAGCGTGGGCCTTGCTGAACCAATGCCGCGAACTGCACGCCAGGGTGGCGCTGGAGCCGGGCTGGCGCGACCGCAATTCGCGCCGCATTGCGAACGTGCTGGCCCAGGCTGAAGAGAAGCTGGCCATGCAGCAGGCCAGGCATTAAGAATCTTAACGACGTGGGCCTTTCGCCGCGTAGGCTTCGTAGATCGTCTTGGCGTCCTTGTGGGCCTGGTCGATATTGCGCAGCTTCTTGTCGTCGTCATGGCGCACGAAGAATTCAGCGTCTTGCGCATCCATTACCAGTTTGACCGCGAGCGTGTCTTTCAGGTTGTATTTTTCGAAGATGAGCGTGGTCACTTCGTCGAGATATTCTTCGTAAGTCATGATCGATTCCTTCCGGTGGCGATTATACGCGCGGCACCTGCACTTGCAGAAACGATTCCAGGTCTATATAATTCGGGCCCTTCGGGTCGTTAGCTCAGTTGGTAGAGCAGCGGACTTTTAATCCGTTGGTCGCAGGTTCGAGCCCCGCACGGCCTACCAGTATCGAAGAAAACGCCAGCCTTTCGGGGCTGGCGTTTTTTTTCGTCATTCAGCAGGGGCCGCCTCGGCGAGCGAACGCTGAATCGTGGCGCGGCCGCAATCCTGCCACGCCTTCAAAGGCTGTTGCATCAGCTGCCGCAAATCTTCCAGATCCCGAACGTCCACCTCCGTCACGCCGTACCAGCCATTGCGTCCGCTGTTCTTTACCAGGTAGAGGGCGGCATCGGCAATCTCGCCGACCGCCTGCCAGTTAAGGGCTTGCGGCAACTGGCGCGCCGGCGGGAAGCACGCATAGCCGATCGAGCACGTTTTCGCCAGCGCGCCGCCATCCGGCAGCACGAACGGTTCATCGGCGACGGCTGAACGCGCGCGTTCCGCCAGTTCCGCCGCGCGTTCGCGCCGGGTGCCGCGTGCCACGACCAGGAATTCCTCGCCACCCCATCGGATCAGATAGTCGCTCTCGCGGAAGATGGCCTGCAAGCGGTGCCGCATCTGGATCAGCACCGCATCGCCCGCCGCGTGCCCGTGGCGGTCATTCACATGCTTGAAATGATCGATATCGATCAGGAAAAAGATCAGGTCCGCGTCGTCGGAGAGCGGCGTGCCAAGGCGCTGGCTTTCTTCATGGTGCCGCACGGATTGCGCGACGTCCGCATGAATCTGTTCGGTAAGGAAGCGCCGGTTGTGCAGACCGGTCAGCGGATCGGTCAGGCTGGCCAGTTCCAGCGCCTGCGACTTCGCCACCAGCGCCGCCGAGACTTCCTCCAGCTCCGCCGTCCGTTCGGCGACGCGCAACGCCAGCTCTTCCTCCCTGCGGCGCAGGCGCAAGGTACGCCATTGCACCAGGCCCGTTACCGCAATGCCGGCCAGCACCAGCATGCCCAGCTTGGCCCACCAGGTTTCCCACCATGCCGGCATGACGCTGACCGCCAGCGATGCCAGCGCGTCGCTCCATTCGCCATTGCGGTTGCTGCCCTGAACCTGCAGCGTGTATGAACCGGGCGGCAGGTTGTCGTAGCTGGCTACGCGCAAGTTCGCATCTGTCTCGCGCCACTCGGGGTCATAGCCCTGCAGGCGGTAGCGATAACGGATGCGCTCAGGCGCGCTGTAGTCGAGCGCAGAGAACTGGACGCTGAGCGAGCGCTGCGGCGGTACGACGACAACCCGTCCGTTCACGGGCAACTGCACCTGCTGCGTCCCCACCGTCAGCGCGGTGAGCACCACCGGCGGATGGAACGACCACGCCGTGTATTTTTCCGGCTCGACGACCAGCAGGCCGGCCGCGCCGCCGAACAGCATGCGGCCGTCGCGCAATTGGGTATAAGCGCGGAACCAGCCGGTGCCGATATCGACGCCGTCGGCAACGCTCAGTTCATCGTAATGCCTTGTGGCGGGATCGTACACGCCGCGGTGGGTCCAGATCCGTCCGGCTGCATCGCGCAGCAAGTTGGCGCCAATTGCATGCCCGCCCTCCCCTTGGCTGGGAATGGCCAGCGTGTAGCGCGCCTGGTTGCCTGCGATCCGGTCAACCCGATAGCGGCCGCCATCGCTGTCGATCCACAGGCCATCTTTGTCGGCCAGCATGCCCTTCACCGCGAAGCGGCCGTCGGCCGGCGACGGCGCCGCTTCGAGTTTCTGGGCTGTGCCGGTGACGGGGTCTATCCAGAAAATGCCGGCCACATTGCCGACCCATACACGTCCCGCAGGGTCCTGGACCAGGGCGTCGACATTGCCGCGCATGGGACCGCCCTGCGCCAGCAGCACCGGCGAAATCACTGCCGTACCCGGCGCCTTGCGCAGCAAGCCATTGCCGGTGCCGATCCACAGCACGCCGTCGCGGTCTGCCAGCAGCCGCCTGATGATGCCGGCGACGTCATGACGCCGGATCAGGCGGCGGTCTTCGCTGAATTCAAACAGCCCGGCATTGGTTCCGACCCAGGCATGCCCCTCTGCTCCCTGCACGATGGCGCCCACCGCCGAAAAGGAAGAGCGGCCGCCTTCAGGCTGGCCGGACAATTCGAGGTCGGCGATGCGCCGCAGGGAGGCATCGAGCACGGAGACACCATGCTGGGAACGTCCCAGCCAGATTTCACCATTGCGCATTTCGGCTATGCTGCGGATGCCGATGCCGTCCCACTGGTCGTCAGGGGCCGGCCGGACGACCGAGATGCCCGGCAGCGGCGGCACATGGCGCTGGACGCCACCGCCATAGGTGCCCACGAACAGCACGCCCGAGCGGTCGCGCACGATGCCCATGACGTCCTGCGCCGCCAGGGCGCCAATGCGGCGCGCGGTATGCCGCAACCGTTGCAGCAACTCGCCGCTGTCGGCGGCCCGGATCTCGATACCGGTTCCCGATCCTATCCACATCTGGCTGCCATCGGCTTCCTCAATGGCATTGATGGCGCCACTCGCGGCGGCCTCGCCGTCGGCCAGCCACTTCGCCTGCCCGGACAAGGGATCGACGATCAGCAGCCCGCCGCTCAAAGTGCCGACCCACAGGCGGCCGGAACGGTCCTCGCGCAGCTCGGTCACAACCTGCCGCGCCAGTTTTGCCTCGTCGCGAGGATCGCGCAATACCCTTGCGTAGCCGCCGCCTGCGCGCGCCTTGCGCACCAGCCCTTTGCCGCTGCCAATCCACAGGTTGCCGCGGCGGTCCAGTAGCAGCGCTGAGACATTGTCGTCCGGTACAGCGCCTTGGGCGGCCCGCGCATGCTCGAAAGTGCCGGAGGCCGGGTGGAAATGATCGAGCCCGCCTCCCTGCAATCCGATCCAGAAACCATCGGCGCCGTCGGGGACAATGGCGCGCACCAGGCCATCAGCCAGCGATTGCGGATTGCTGGGATCGTGGCGGTAGAACACGGAGCGCCCGGTGCGGGGATCCAGGGCCGCCATGCCAACCGAGGCCAAGCCCATCCAGACCCGTCCGTCGCGCCCAGCGGTGATCGTGGTGACCGCACTGATCACCTCAGGCGCATCGCCATCGGCCTTCAACTGGAACCTGGCGAATTGATAACCGTCATAGCGGGCCACGCCGGTGGCCCCACCCGCCCAGACAAAGCCC
>JBCNOX010000262.1:0-7062 GCA_039593645.1 Pseudoduganella sp. | reverse complement strand
TGCTGCTGTTGCGACGGATAAGGAACTGACTGAGAAGCTGAACGCCATCTATGGTACCGACGTGTCAGCTGCGCAGAAAGCGTTGCTAGCGATCCGTATCACTGCTGCCGTGACCGGAGCGGCAGGCGCAGCCAAAACTGCTACCGGCGCAGCCGAGAAGGCGGGTACAGTAATCGCCAGGAAACTTGATGAAGCGCTGGAAAAAATGGCGAAGGAAGCGCTTCTCAAGAGCGGAGGAATGATTGATGCTAGTGGCAACGCTTTGTTGGATCTTTCTCAACTCACGAGGAATCAGAAGGGTGTGATGGGCGATTTGTTCGGTCAGAGGTTGGTCAAGCAGATCGTCCCTGATGGTGAGAAATTGGCGCGCATCCCCGGAGTCGGCGAAACGGGGATTGATGATCTCTACAGAGTTAGCCACGCTGATGTGGATTACGTGGTGGTCGAGTACAAATTCGTCGGGGCAGAAAGCAAAACTGGTGCTTCGGCGCTCGGAAAAACAGCCGATGGCTTGCAGGGATCGACGAGATGGACAACGGGATCGGGCAGGCTGGAAAGGGCTGTGGGGGGGCGACGCGGCTCTTGATGTCCGGAGCGCAATTAATTCGGGACGGGTTGAGACGTGGGTTATCACCACAAGGCCAGACGGTTCCACTGAGTTGCAGGTCTTAGATGCATTGGGAAAAGCGAAGCAGATCGATACCTCGAAAATAGTTCTTCCTCAAGCAAATTTAACAGGAGTACACCCATGATTCGGGCGCCTTTAGGAGATCAAGTCTATTGGGATAGCCGCGTAAAAAAGTTTCAGACTGCTATTGATTCAGATTTGCTGTTATTAAACGTTCCCTCAAAGAACCCAGTTTACGCGCCGCAATTCTGGTTCGATCACAGTAAGAACACTTTTAGATTAATGGCGTTGCGCTATTCTCGAGGTGACGCGGTCCCTGAATTGTCACAGTATTTTGCTGGACTGGTTAGCGCTTGGGAACTCTCAAACAGATTAGCCGACGAGGTATGCAAAGAATATAACATGGCAACTTGCCGTGATAGCGACTGGACGTTCGAACTTACCAATTTGAACTACTATAACTGGTGTTTCTGGCTAGTCGGATTAGCACTTACATTGAATATTTCGGTAGATCAGTGGAATCGCCTGATCGCATTAATTGACTCTGAAGGGCAAGACGAGTTGCTTGATCGTGTCATTGCGACCAGGCAAAAAGGACGCGTTATTGGAAAGCGCCTTCTGCATCCAAAGCCTTACGCAAGACTGCTTAAGGCGATTAATGCATCGCCTGATCAGCGTCCACAGCTACTGCTCGAGTTTGTTGACCACTGGTATCCCGAGCTAGCTCGAAAAGGAAGGGATGAAATTTGGTGGTACAGCTTTGGAGATGCGGTTAAGCATCCGCTGGAGATGGGAAGCTACTTCGGCCGTTGGTGTATCGAAGCGGCAGTCGTTGCTAAGGTATTTGATATTGACGACACGCTTTGTCTTGGGAATGAAAACTATCCAGGGGATTTGCTCCGTCCAGAAAGTTCACGGTCCCAGGCTAAGCTGCCGGAGACAAAGCGCGGGTTCTTGACCAAGTTGTTCGGAAAAGGGTAACTGATTTAATGAATCTGGCATGCTTATTTGGGCCGATGGCGTGACAAGAACTATCTGTTTTCAGAATGAAGCAAATGTCCAAGTAGGGACTCCTGTCGCTACAATCTGGGCCATGACTACCGCGTGATTGTGCATGTCGAAACCTGGCGTGCGGACAAGGTGGTGACGGTCCCGGTCGGGGCCTTGTTCCGCGCTGGCGACAACTGGGCGGTGTTCAGGAAGGTTGATGGGCGTGCGCGGTTGACACCGGTCTCGATTGACAAACGCAACGCAATGGTGGCGCAGGTACTGTCCGGCCTGTCGGCTGGCGATCGGATCATTGTGCACCCCAGTGACGCATCAGCGATGGCGTGCGCATTGCGGCACGCGATTAGGCGCCGCGCTATCCCGCTGGCGCGCCAGGTGAGGCCGCGGGCGCATGGCTTTTACGTGGTGCCGCTTTCAATGTCTCCCGCATCGCGATGGATGCGAATGATCTGAAAGTTATACAGCTCGGCGGCCATAGGGTTCCCGCCAACTGCCAGTTGTTGTTGCCGAAGATAGTCAGTAACAAGCATGGCGGCGCCTTGCTCCGTGAGCACATCCGCTCCCTGCGCCGTTATTTGATGCTCAGACCGGTCGGCATTCCGGTACGCGATAACCCATGTAGACACCTGCTCGACTTTCGTGCATTGATAAGGGAAACACGTATGTTATCAAAGTCGAGCGATGATTTGCGTTCGTTTGCGCAGAACGGCGCGCCTGAAAAATTTCCGAAGTGCAAAGTTGGTGTCGTAAAATTTAACACTTGCAAAAGAATAGGTTGAGCTAGCTCAGCATAATCAAGTACTTACATCGCAGGCACAGTTGATGCTTCGTTCAGGTTGTAGTTTCCTTAACCTAAATTATGGAGCGCGATATGAAAGCTACTACGCTGTTCAAGTCTTGCCTGCTGGCCTGCTCCGTTCTGGCGGGTGCACATGCGGTTGCCGGTCCCGGCACAGTCAACAGTATTGAATTCAGCTTCATGAGCTACAGCAGTACCGCGCCACAGTCTTTCAGCAGTTTGCCGTTGCCAAGTTTCGACAGCACTCCAGCGCCGTCGGTCTTGCCGATCTCGATTCCAACTCCGCAGGAAATCCAACCGGTCGTCGAGGTATATCAACCTTCGACGGGCGTCCAGACCGACATGCCTCAGATCATTACTGCACCGGATCTGCCGCAAGCAGCGCTCGCCATCCCGGAACCAGGGACGATGGCCTTGCTAGGCCTGGGATGCGTGTTGCTGTTCCTGCGCCGTCGGGAGGGATTTCATGCGTAAATCCCGGAGTTTTTCGGCGCTTGTGCTGACTTTGTTGTTGGCGGCATGCGGCGGCGGTGGCTCGGGGGGCGCGCCGGTGGTGGCTACCACGCCACCGGCGCCGGCACCCACAACACCGGAAGGCAATATCGTCACATCGGTTCCGGCGCCAACTTACCCGGCTGGCAGCGGCAGCCTGAGCGTCTTCAACGCCATCAACGCCTTGCGCGGCAAGATCGGCTCCGGGCTGTTGGCCCAGAGCCAGTTGCTGGACAAATCTGCGGGAGCGCACTGGAGCTACATCAACCAGAACGGCATTAGCGAGCTGCACAGCGAAACGGCCGGCAAGCCTGGTTACACAGGCGTTCGAGCTGCCGACCGGATTGCGGCGACAGGCTATACCGCAGCGGTTTCGGGGGAGGCGATCTACAGCACGGTCGGTACCGACAAGTACATGACGTGTGTCGCGGAATGGGCCAATTCGGTTTATCACGCGGCCCTTCTGTTTGCCAGCACGATCGATATCGGCGTGGCGGCAAACAACTTCAATCCGGCTGAAGGTGCCTCGACTCTCTGCGTAGTGGATGTCGCCACGAGCACAACCCAATCGGCGCAGCTGCCGGGTGCGGGCAATATTCGTGCATATCCTTACGCAAACCAGGTCGACGTACCCTTTGTGTTCTTCAATCGTACGGAAACGCCAACGCCGGTGCCCGACCTGGTGGAAGCGGGCACGCCCGTTACAGTCAGCTTTGAAACCCGGGGCATGGCAGTGACAGCGCCGATCTCGATCAGCCAGTTCAGCCTGACGCCTGCCGGCGGCACGGCTGTCGACGCTCGCATCCTGGTCAACAAGGGCGGCAAGCTTGGTCCGGTCATTGCGACCAATGGCCCGGCGTTGACGGACGACGGCAATATGCAGGGCTTCACCGCAACCCTGGTGCCGGTACAGCGCCTGAAGCCAAGCACGGCGTACAGCGTTGCACTGATCGCGATGGTCGACGGCAAGGCTGTCAACAAGTCCTGGTCGTTCACTACCGCTGCACAGTAGCGACCGCGGCATGGGTCAGCAGATCAGTTGAAAGCGCTGACCCTTTCAATTCACTTCGGGCGCGGCGAGCGCAAGCCCAGGTCCGGGTCCGCGAGCGCACCTGAGCGCTGCATGCGGACGGCGTAGGCAACAGCGCGTGCCACGTTGCGAACTTCCTCCTGGAAGGCTTCATTCTTGTCCATGGCCTCGTGGCTGGTCGCGTACGGCTCGTAATAGCCAAGATAGCGGTCGAGGCGGGCCTGGGCACCGGCATCGATCAGCTCCATCCAATCCAGCCAGTCGGAGAGATTGCGGCGCAGGCTCTCGGCCCCGGCTACGTCGCCGTGGACCACCAATCCATAAGCGCGCCCGGCCAGGTGCTTGGGGTAGGGCCAGCCGGCCAGTTCCAGCGCCTTGGCTTCCTCGGCTTTCTTGCCATGGGTGCTGGTTGGATCGGGGTTGCCGCCGTCCGCACACACCAGCCGGTCGATCATCAGTTTCAGCACGGACGGCGCCTGGTACCAGTAGACCGGTGTGAAGATGATGACGCCGTGCGCCGATACCCATTTCTCGTAGATCTCGTTCATCCAGTCATTCACCTGGCCGAGGCTGTGATTGGGATAGCAGCTGCACGGCCAGTGGCAAAGCGGCATGGCGGTCGATACGCAGCCTTTGCACGGATGGATATGCAGTTCGGACTCGGAAGTCAGGCGGCTCAGGTCAAGCACGTCGGTGCCGATGCCTTCGCTGGCCAACGTGGCTTCGGCCAGCTTAAGCATGCGCCAGGTTTTTGACATTTCGCCGGGACAGGTGCCGTCGTTGCGCGCCGCAGCGCAGATCAGCAGTACCTGGGACGGCGCATTGGGGTCTTTCTGACGTTTGTCCGCAGCCTGCAGCCGTGCGGAGGCGGCTTTCCATTCAACCGACAGCCGGTAGGCAGGATCCGCATAGCCCGGGCCGGCCGGTTCGGTTGCGGGCGCTTTGCGGCTGTCGCTGAAGTTCTGCCAGGCGACTTCTTCAAGCTTGGCAATTTCGTCGCGCAGAGTATCAAAGCGGGGATCTGCAAAGTTGCGCGTGAAGCGCAGGTGGAACTCGTTGCGTGCCAGCTTGGCGGGGGCCTGGCCTTTGCGGACTCGTATCATCCTTTTCTCCTGTGCAGAGAAATCTTGCCGTGGCTGCGCTGCCTGGTCGGTTCGGCAGCGAACTCTTGTCGCGCCCTTTAGGCTTTTAAGGATGAGCGGCAACCCATGGCTCATAGAGTAACCATGAAAACGCCCGTCCAAGCGATTGCCCGATTCTGTGGCAGACCGGGTGAACGAGTACTAAAATATTGTCGCACCAAGAGAAAGGAGGAAATCATGGCTAATCTGAGGCGTTACGATCCATTGACGGAGCTGGCCCGTTTCGATCCCTTCCGTAATTTTGAAGACCTGTTCCGCGACTTCCGGATGGCGAACATCACGCGCGAAGGCGAGGGACAGCAACCGATCCGCATCGATGTGCACGAAAATGAATCGTCTTACACGGTGCGCGCCGATGTGCCTGGCGTGAACAAGGACGATATCAAGGTCGACATTTCCGGCAACCGCGTCACGATCGCTGCCGAGACCAAGCGGGTGGAGGAAGAAAAGCAGGGTGGTACTGTTGTGCGGAGCGAGCGCTTTTTCGGTGAGCAGTATCGCAGCTTCACCCTTGAGCACGATATCGACGACAGCAAGGCCACCGCGAAATACGACGCCGGCGTGCTGGAACTGACCTTGCCGAAGAAAGCCCAGCAGGGCAGCCGGAAGCTGGAAATTCATTAAGCCCTGACCGGCTGAGTCAGGATCAAGCTGGTGCCCTCTCCGAGGGCACTTTTTACGTCTGGTATGCCCTATTTGCACCGGAGTAACTATCGTGGCTCAAGCGCTATCCCGGCTACAAGCATGCGACATTCCAATGTAATTGTTGCTATGTTTGGCATATGACAGATAAGCAAGCAGACGACGACGCGAAGCAGCCGCCACCACCGCCGGAAGGCGGTGCGGAGCCACGCGCGCGCACCGAAAAGCCTTCGAGCGCGGGGCTGGTCGAATGGCAGGCTCCCGTGTTCTGGATGTCCTGCGGTGCGCTGCTGGCAGGACTGGTGGCTGGCGCAGTCGTCCTCGTGCAGCGCGTTGGCATCGAGCGAGACCTGATGGCGGTGGCCACCACGCTCCCGCCCGCGGCTCAGACGACTGCTGTGGCAGTACCTCGGCGCCATGAACCGGCAGTACCAGCGGCTGCGCCCGCCGCCACGCCTGGCCCGTCCGATATGGAGGGACCGTCAGTCCAGGAGCCGGATACGCGGAAGATTGTGGCCACCCCGCGCCGCACTGCGCGCAGCGCAAAACTTGTCGCCAAGCCCGCGCCGCGCTACGCGGCGGCCACGCAGCCCGCGCGGAAGAAGACCGCCGTCCGCCGAAAACAACTCGCAAACGTAGGCGGGTACTCGGAGGTTTTCAAGCGCTGCCCATGGCCCGGCGAGCCAGGCGCCGTGGAGTGCCGCCGCCATGTCTGCAATGGTGCGGAAAGCGAGGGCCCGGCGTGCAAGCCTTACAGGTCCGGGCTGCGTTAAGCCACGGGAATTGAGATCGAACAGCGCTGGCGTTCGGCGAGTTCCTGGCACGCCAGGCAGGTGGCTGCGCTGGGCTGCGCATGCATGCGGCCCTCGGAGATCGCCGCCCCGCACCGCTGGCATTGGCCAAAGGTTCCGGTCCGCAGGCGCTCCAGGGCGGCATCGATCGCCGCCACTTCAGCGGAGTCGCGGCCGGCCAGTACCTCACGCCGCTGGCGCAGGACGGCGGTCCAGCGGTCAATATCTTCAGGTAACATGGCTCGTCTCCACTTTTGGGCCACTTTAACGGCCAACTTGAGCTGCGTCACCAGTGCCATTTGACCTAAGTCAAATTTGACCGACATATTCCCCAGGCCGGTCGTTTTGCCCATTGCCGCGAGGGACAGTACAATCATAGGATGACAGGATTTGACCACCGACAGGGCCATGCTTTGACACATTCAACGATTGCGGAACGCAGCCTGCAGTGGCTGCTGGCATCAGCCACTGATGCGATGCTGATCATCGACAAGGATGGCCAACTGATCCTGGTCAATCCTGCGCTGGAA
>JBCNOX010000261.1:0-7064 GCA_039593645.1 Pseudoduganella sp. | reverse complement strand
TGGCCGAGCACCTGGGCCTGCGCACCCGCGCCGAGCTGGAAGAATGGATCGCCGCCGCCGGCCTGAAAGTGCTGGGCCGCCTCGACGCCCGCCCGGTCCACCCGAAAGCCAGCGACGCCAGCGATCCCCTGCATGCAGCCCGTTCGGCAGAGCTTACTTCCCTGTGGCGGCTGGGAATCGCATAAATCGACCTTGCGGATCCTTAAAGTGCGAGCTATAATGCTTGCCTCAGACGCGGGGTGGAGCAGTCTGGCAGCTCGTCGGGCTCATAACCCGAAGGTCACAGGTTCAAATCCTGTCCCCGCAACCAGATTCAAAAAGCCGTTGTCCTTGCAACGGCTTTTTTCATTTCCGGATGCGCCAATGCGGATATTTTCATGCCTCGCAATACTGGCCTTGCTTGCAGCATGCAGGACGCCCGCCAACGCACCCGGCCCTTTGGCGCAAAAGCTAAGCACCGCTATCCTTGCCAGCAGCAGCGCCACGCTGACGCTGGAAAAATGGTGCGCCGACCACGCCATGGCCGCCGAACCGAAAATCGTGGCGCGCCTGGTGCGCGGAGCCGACAAGCCGGCCAGCCCCGAAACCCTTTCCCGCCTGGGGGTCGCCAGTGCAGACATCAAATACCGCCGCGTGCAGCTTTACTGCGGCACCCACCTGTTTTCTGAAGCCGACAACTGGTACGTGCCGAGCCGCCTGACGCCCGAAATGAACCGGCTGCTGGATCAAACCGACACGCCATTCGGCAAGGTGGTACAGCCGCTGGCGCCTTATCGCCGCACCTTCTCCAGCACCATGCTGCAGTCGCCCAGCGCGCTGTTCGAACACGCCGCAGTGCTGTATTCCGCCTCGCACCAGCCGATCGCCGAAGTGCGCGAGACCTACCAGCGCGGCACCCTCGCCTTTTTGTAATCGAACTGTCACAATTGCACGCGACAAGAACCGCTAGGGGTAACGCGTGAAAGACGAAAAGACACCAAACGACCTGCCGGCCAGCCCTGCGCGCCGCCGCATCTTCCAGGCAGCCGGCGCCGCAGGCCTGGCAGCCAGCCTGCCAGGCGTGACTGCCGCCCCGGCCGCGAAGCCCGCCAGGCCGGCCAAGGCCATATCGCTCGACGACAAGCTGCAGGCCAACGTCAAGAACGTGGTGGTGATCTACCTCGAGAATCGCAGCTTCAACAACCTGTTCGCGGACTTCCCCGGCCTGGCATCGCCGATGTCGGCCCTGAAGCCCGCCGATTACCAGCAGCGCGACTATGACGGCAGCATCCTGCCGACGCTGCCGAAAATCTGGGGCGGCCTGGTGCCTGTACCACAGGACATCGCCGGCAAGCGCTACGAGGTCAAGGAAGACCAGTTGACCGGCCTGCCGAACGCGCCGTTCAAGCTGGTCGACGCCGAAGGCAAGCCGCTGCCCGAATCCGTCATCACGCGTGACCTGTGGCACCTGTTCTACCAGAACCAGATGCAGATCAACGGCGGCAGGAACGATGGCTTTGTCGCCTGGGGCAATACCGGCGGCATGGTGATGGGATATTACGGCGAGACCGAAAAGAATCTCGGCCTGTGGCAGGTGGCGCGCGAGTACACGCTGTGCGACAACTTCTTCATGGCAGCCTTTGGCGGTTCTTACCTTAACCACCAGTTCCTGGTTTCCGGCCGCTGCCCGGTCTACCCGAATGCGGCCAACAGCCCGGCCAAGCGCAAGATCGCGGTACTGTCCGACGGCCCGAGCGGCCGCACCCTGGCGCTTGATCCAAAGAGCCCGAAGTCCGCGCTCGAAGGCAAGCCACATTATGTGAACGACGGCGCCATCACGCCGGACGGCTTCGCGGTCAACACCATGGCTCCGCCCTACCAGCCAAGCTTCGTGCGCCCGGCACCGGGCGGCGATCCGATGCTCGCTAATCCGGAAGACCCGGCTACCCTGCCGCCGCAAACCTACGACACCATTGGCGACCTGCTGTCGCGCAAAGGCGTGAGCTGGGCGTGGTATGGCGGCGCCTTCCAGGCCGCGCTGGATCACAAGGGCGGCGGCAGCAAGCCGAACTTCCAGTACCACCACCAGCCCTTCAACTACTTCGCCAGCTTCGCGCCGGGCACTGCGCAACGCGCGGCGCACATCCGCGATGGGGGCCTGGGTGACAGCCCGATCTCGAACAGGTTCCTGGCGGACGTGGTGGCGGGCAAGCTGCCTGCGGTGAGTTTCTACAAGCCGCAAGGCAACCTCAACCTGCACGCAGGTTATTCCGATATCGAATCGGGCGACCAGCACATCGTCAACGTGCTGCAGCACCTGAAGAAATCGCCGCAATGGGAAAACATGGTGGTCGTGGTGACCTTCGACGAAAACGGCGGCTGGTGGGATCACGTGCCGCCGCCGCAGGGCGACCGCTGGGGCCCGGGCTCGCGCATCCCGGCCATCATCGTGTCGCCGTTCGCCAAGAAGTCGACGGTGGACCACAGCTTCTACGACACCACCTCGATCCTGCGCTTCATCACCCGCCTGCATGGCCTGCCATTGCTGGAGGGCCTGGCCGAGCGCAACAAGGCTTTCGCCGAGCGCGGCGCGTTGCCGCCGGGCGACCTGACCGGGGCCCTCGCCTTCCGCTGACATGGTTGCCCGTGTTACAATCCGCCGGTTCTAAAAGGAAGCCCGACTGATTCAGCCGGGCTTTTGTTTTCTGCGACGAATAATGAGAGATAAAAAAGACAACGCGACAATCGACCTGCCAGGCTTCGAGCCTGCCGAGCCGATGGCGCCGGAAGCCAAGCTTCCGCCGCCGCCGCGTGTGCGCCGCTCTCCGCGTAAACAGGAACAACTCGACCTGCTGGGCGAACTCGGACCAACCGACGCCAGCGGCTTGCCAATCTGGCAGAATGATCCCAACCTGGACCTCACCGGCCTGCCCATCTGGCGGCGGGACTAAAAAATGACCTCTTTCGCTACCCTGCCACTGTCCGACAAACTTCTTGCCAACCTGGACTCGCTGGGCTACCGCGAAATGACAGAGATCCAGGCGCAAAGCCTGCCTTCGATCATCGAAGGCCGCGACCTCATCGCGCAAGCCAAGACCGGCAGCGGCAAGACCGCGGCTTTCGGCATCGGCATGCTGTGCAACCTGAATACCGCCTGGTTTGCCGTGCAGGGACTGGTGCTCTGCCCCACACGCGAGCTGGCCGATCAGGTAGCCAACGAACTGCGCCGCCTGGCGCGCTGCGTGCCCAATGTAAAAGTGGTTGTGCTGACCGGCGGGACGCCGATGCGCCCGCAAATCGCCTCGCTGGAATTCGGCGCCCACATCGTGGTCGGCACGCCGGGCCGCGTGCGCGACCACCTGTCGCGCGAATCGCTCGACCTGTCGAATGTGCGCATGCTGGTGCTGGATGAGGCAGACCGCATGACCGACATGGGCTTCTACGACGAGATCGCCGGCATTGTGCGGGCCTGCCCTAAACGCCGCCAGACCTTGCTGTTCTCGGCGACCTATCCGGACGACATCCGCCAGGCCACGGAAGCGTTCCTGGCCGATCCGGTCGAGGTGACGGTCGAAGCTCAGCACAGCGGTGGCCAGATCGAGCAGCGCTTCTACGAAATTGGCTTCGACGATCGCGATAAATCGGTCGGCAAGCTGCTCAAGCACTACCGGCCTGCTTCCGCCATCATCTTCTGCAATACCAAGGTGCACTGCAAGGAATTGCTGGATGAACTGCATGCTGAAGGCTTCTCCGCTCTCGCACTGTACGGCGAACTGGAACAGCGCGAACGCGACGAAATCCTGGTGCTGTTCTCCAACCGCAGCTGCTCGATCCTGATCGCCACCGACGTCGCGGCGCGCGGCCTCGACATCGCCAACCTGGAAGCCGTGATCAACGCCGATGTCTCGCGCGACACGGAGGTTCACATCCACCGCATTGGCCGCACCGGCCGCGGCGGCGAGAAAGGCCTGTCGCTGACCTTGTGCGCGCCGAACGAGAAGAAGTGGGTCAAGCTGATCGAAGACTACCAGGGTGCGCCAGTCGAGTGGCACGACATCAAGGAACTGGCCGAAGACGAATTCGTCAACGCCGAGCCGGCGCCGATGCTGACGCTCTGCATCGCCGGCGGCAAGAAGGAAAAGCTGCGCGCCGGCGACGTGCTGGGCGCCCTTTGCGGCGACGGCGGCCTGACCAAGGAGCAGGTCGGCAAGATCAACGTTACCGAGTTCCAGACCTACGTCGCACTCGACCGCCGCATTGCCCACGAAGCCTTCACCCGCCTGAAAGCCGCCAGCACCATGCCGGGCGGCGACTTCGGCAG
Source organism: Pseudoduganella sp. (assembly GCA_039593645.1). Lineage (GTDB taxonomy): Bacteria > Pseudomonadota > Gammaproteobacteria > Burkholderiales > Burkholderiaceae_D > Rugamonas. The sequence goes on along the minus strand of JBCNOX010000261.1, from coordinate 2,764 downwards.
CTTCAAAGGCCGCAACTTCAAGATGCGGTTTATCGAGGTCTAAACCACTGCGCCGCCGCGCTCACGCACATAGATGCCGACCGCTTTGCCGTACATCTCGGTTTCCGCTTCAAAAGCCAGGCCAAGGCGCTTGGCAACGCGCAGCGACGATTCGTTGGCTGCAGCGATGAGCGCCCGAACTTTTGGTTCGCGTCGGACCTCAAGCGCATGGTTCAAGGCTGCAGCCGCAGCTTCGCTTGCGAATCCCCGGCCCCCAAAGGCACGATAGGTATTCCAGCCAAGCTCCATCACCTTGGATTCCTCGCGAAAGAACGCGCCAACACTCCCCACCAGTTGGCCCGTTTCCTTTTCCTCGACAGCCCACCATCCCGCGCCTTGTACCAGCCATAGCCCCGCCTGCGAGCAGAAGATGCGCCACGCGGCATGGCGGTCAGCCGGAGCCAGGTGGGCCGAGCTTACCGGGTCGGCGAGATGCGCCGCGAATGCGTCGAAGTCTTCCCGTCGATATTCGCGAAGCGTGAGGCGTTCCGTGTGAAGATAGGGAACAGAAGTGGTGAACTCGCTAGTCATGAGCTGGATTCCAATGGCAGATAAGCCGTCCATTGCCAGCCAAGGGCGGACTGTCGGCACGGCCCAGTGTAGCGGCCTGTTGCCATAAGTTCAACAGGAGGGTTTGAACGGTATTCGCTAACGAACACTATCGAACCGATAAACTCACCGATGCCGGGAATTGAGGGGCGCGCCGCACCATGGTCGCCTGCTCGAAGGCGTAGGCCATGCCGATCAAAGCGGCTTCGCTGAATGCGGTGCCGACGAAGGACAGGCCAACCGGCAGGCCGCGCACATAGCCGGCCGGCACGGTCACATGCGGGTAGCCCGCAACAGCCGCGGGCGACGAGAAACTCTTGCCGTAGTGGTCGCCGTTGATGAAATCCGTCAGCCATGCGGTGCCGTCGGTAGGCGCGACCAGGGCATCCAGTTCGTGCGCTTTGAGCACCAGGTCGATGCCTTCTTCCCGCGAGTAGCGCCGATTGTTCGCCAATGCATCCTGGTAGCTCTGGCTATCGAGGCCGGACTTGGCCTCGGCCCGCTCCAGGTATTCCTGCCCGAAGTAAGGCATTTCAAGCTTGGCATTCTGCTTGTTGAACGCGATCAGGTCGGCCATGTTCCTGACCTTCGCGTTCGGCGCGTAGTCGCGCAGGTAAGCTGCCAGGTCGACCTTGAATTCGTGCAGCAGCACTTCGGTCTCGCTGTCGCTGTATTTCTCCGTGTTAGGTACCTGCACGTCGACCAGGATTGCGCCCTGCGCTTTCAGGGCTTCCAGCGCTTTTTCGATCTCGGCATCGACAGCGTCGCTGCCGCCGAAGAAATTGCGGGCAACGCCCAGGCGCTTGCCGCGCAAGGCGTCGCGCTTCAATGCCGAGGAGTAGTCGGCAGCCTTGCCGGCGCCCTCCTGCGTGGCAGGATCTTTCGGATCCACGCCTGCCATTGCGGCCAGCATCAGGGCGGCGTCGGAAACACTGCGCGCCATCGGGCCGGCAGTGTCCTGCGAGTGTGCGATCGGGATAATGCCGCTGCGGCTCACCAGCCCGATGGTCGGCTTGATTCCAACCAGGCCGCAAATCGATGCAGGCGATACGATGGAACCATCGGTTTCAGTGCCGACAGCCAGCGTCGCCAAGCCAGCGGCAATCGCTGCGCCGGAGCCGGAGCTGGAGCCGCTGCAATTGCGGTCCAGCGAATAAGGGTTGCGCGTCAAGCCGCCACGCGCACTCCAGCCGCTGACGGAATGGCTCGAGCGCATATTGGCCCATTCGCTCAGATTGGTCTTGCCGATAATGACCGCACCAGCCTCGCGCAAACGCGCCGCCACGTGCGAGTCGCGCGCGGCCCGGACCCCTGCCAGCGCCAGCGATCCGGCAGTGGTGCTCATGCGGTCTGCTGTCGCGATATTGTCTTTCAGGAGTACCGGAATGCCGTGCAGCGGGCCGCGAACTTTTCGCTGGTGGCGCTCGCGGTCCATCTCGCGCGCAATCTTCAGCGCTTCCGGATTGATCTCAATGATGGAATTGATGCGGGGGCCGGACTTGTCGATTGTATTGATCCGCGACAGGTATTGGGAGGTGAGCGCATGTGAGGTCAGCTTGTTCGCTGCCATCAGGTCTTGCTGGTGCTGGACACCGGCATCGAGCACCGACGGCACCGCCGCCTGCGTACGCGGCAAACCAGCCGCGCCACCGGCAGCCAAGCCCAACTTCACGAAACCCCTTCGATCCATCTGGTACGCCCTCAGTCAAGAAAAGCACAAACCAGTAGAATACCAGCAGTTTGCAAGTAATCAATCGTGCTCAAAAGCAAAAAGCCCGCATCAGCGGGCTTTTTATTGCGCATTTGCAACAGTTAGCTGCAAATGGTCAGTGCAATCAGGCGCGAACAACCTTCTTGAACTCGTGGGTACGGGTGTCGATCTCGACCACGTCATCCTGGGACACGAACAGGGGCACCTGGATGGAGAAGTTGCGGCCTTCGATGGCGTTTTCCAGCTTGGCTTCTTTCAGAACGTTACCGGAGGTGTTGCCCTTAACAGCTGGCTCCGAGTAAATGATCTGGCGAGCGATGGTGGTTGGCAGTTCCACGGAGATTGCCTTGCCGTCGTAGAAGACAGCTTCGCATTCCATACCGTCTTTCAGGTAGTTGACTGCTTCGCCCATGTTCTCTTCTTCGATTTCGTACTGGTTGTACTCTTCGTCCATGAACACGAACA
>JBCNOX010000260.1:0-7098 GCA_039593645.1 Pseudoduganella sp. | reverse complement strand
CGTAGCTGCGCGAGACCGCGCTCCAGGGCACGATGCCCATGCCCACCTCATTCGATACCAGCACCACGTCGCCACGGTCGGCGGCGAGTTCGTCCAACAGGACCGCGCGCTGCTCGTGGAAGCGGGCCGGCAGTTCGATCGTGCCGACATCCGGATACTGCGTGCCGTCGCTGAACATCAGGTTGGACAGCCACAGCGTAAGGCAATCAACCAGCACCAGGCTCTGCGGCCCGCGCCATGAAGCCAGGGCTGCGGCTAGTGCGACCGGTTCTTCCACGGTGTGCCAGTGCTGCGGGCGCTGCGCGCGGTGTTGTGCGATGCGCGCCGACATCTCGTCATCGCCAGCGGCTGCGGTGGCGATGTAGACCACCTCCTTCCCGGAGGCTGCGGCAAGCCGCTCGGCATAGGCGCTCTTGCCGGAGCGTGCGCCGCCGAAGACCAGCGTGCGGGTCATGGCGCGCTCCGCGAGAACATTGCCGCAACCGCGGCGGGATTGGAGGGGAAGTAGCCGTGGAAGTAGGAGGCTTGCAGCGAGCCTACGCGGTAGACGGCTTCGCCTGCTGCGCCGCTTGGATGTTTTTGCGTGGTCGCGGCGGCAGGTTCGCTGGTTTCCAGGCGCGAGTAGTGGAACGTATGGCCGCGCAGCGCGCCTTGAGGCGTCGGCATCGCCTGCGCACCGAGGCCCGCAAGGCGCGCCTGCATGACGACTTTGCCCGGCAACAGCCCGGCCATTGGCCAGTCCTTGCCTTCCTTGTCCTGCAGCGATTCGGCGAGCGCCATCATGCCGCCACATTCGGCCACGATTGGCAGGCCATCGGCGTGCGCTGCGCGCAGCGAGGCTTGCCAGCGCGGGCGCGAGGAGAGTTCGGCTGCGTGCAGTTCGGGGTAGCCACCCGGCAGGTAGACTGCCGTCGCATCCGCCGGCACCGGCTCGTCGGCCAGCGGCGAGAAGTAGTCGAGCTGCGCGCCCAGCGCTTGCAGCATCGACAGGTTCGAAGGATAGAGGAACATGAAGGCGGCATCGCGGGCGATGGCGATGCGCGCGCCGTCAAGCGGCCGCCCGGCCGGTGCATGGCCACCGGCGCTCGTGCCGCTGCCCGCCGCGATCTGCGTCGTGGGCAAGTCATCCCACGCCGCGAGATCAAGCGTCAACTGGTCAGCCAGCTTGTCGAGCAGTTCATCAAGCCCCGCGACTTCATCCGGCAATACCAGACCCAGGTGCCGCTCGGGCAGCGAGGCGGCCTGCTTGGGCAGGGTCCCCAGCAAGGGAATGTCGCGCAGCGAGGCTGCTACCATCGCTGCATGTCCCGCGCTGGCAATGCGGTTCGCCACCACGCCCGCCATGGCGACCGGCCCATAGTCCCGCAGGCCATGCACCAGCGCCCCGGCAGTCTGCGCCATGGCGCCCGCATCGATCACGGCCAGCACTGGCAGGCCGAACTCGCGCGACAGGTCGGCAGCCGATGGCGTCCCGTCATAGAGGCCCATCACACCTTCGACCAGGATCGCATCGGCATTCGCTGCCGCCTCGGCCAGCAAAGCGCGGCAACGTTCGGCGCCCACCATCCACAGGTCGAGCGATTCGACCGGCGAACCGCAGGCGCGCGCCAGCACCATCGGATCGATGAAGTCCGGGCCGCATTTGAACATCCGCACACGGCGGCCGGCGCGAACCAGCTTGCGCGCCAGTGCCGCAGTCACGGTGGTTTTGCCCTGTCCGGAAGCGGCAGCGGCAATCAGGACGGCGCGGGCTACCATTCGGTGCCCGGCTGTGCCGCGATGCCAGCCTTGAAAGCGTGTTTGACCACGGTCATTTCAGTGACGGTGTCCGCCACGTCGATCAGCTCCTGCGGCGCGGCGCGGCCGGTGACCACAACGTGCTGCATTTCAGGTCGGTCCAGCAGGTCGGCAATCACATCATGCACGTCCAGGTAGCGGTATTTCAGCGCAATATTCAGTTCGTCCAGCACTACCATGCCGTAGGACGGATCGCGCAGGAAAGCGCGCGCCTGCTCCCAGGCCTGCTGCGCCTTTTCGATGTCGCGCTCACGGTTCTGGGTTTCCCACGTATAGCCCTCGCCCATGGCGTGGAAGCTGCATTCTTCGGGGAAGCGGCGCAGGAACTGCTCTTCGCCGGTGGACATGGCGCCCTTGATGAACTGCACCACGCCCACCTTCATGCCGTGCCCCATCGCCCGCATCGCCATGCCGAAGCCGCTCGAGCTTTTGCCCTTGCCATTGCCGGTATTGACGATCAGGACGCCGATATTCTTGTCGGCTGCAGCAATCTTGGCGTCGATGATGGCCTTCTTCCGCGCCATGCGGTCGCGGTGGCGGTCGTTGATGTCGCTCATTGGGGGCTCCCGGGGATGAAAATGGTGCGTTCGCCGTGGCGGACGATTTCGATAGGATGGTCGAGGTATTCGCTCAGCACTGCAGGCTGCATTACCTCTTCGACCGGCCCGGCCAGCCAGCGGCCATCGCCCATCAGCAGCAGGGCGTGGGACGACACGCTGTGCGCCAGCGTCAGGTCATGGCCGACCATGACCACAGTCTTGCGCTGCTCGCGGCACAGTTTGGACAGCAGCGACATCACGCTCACCTGGTGCGCAAGGTCCAATGCATTGGCCGGTTCGTCCAGCAGCAGCAGGGGCGTGTCCTGTGCCAGCATGGCGGCGATCGCCACGCGTTGGCGCTCACCGCCGGACAGGGTGCGCACGTCTCGTGCCGCCAGGTGATCGACTTCCATCGCGCCCAGTGCGGCAATGGCGGCCTGGTGGTCATCGCTGTTTTCCCAATACCGGTTGTCGTGGTAGGGGTGGCGCGCCGACAGCACGGTTTCGATCACGGAGTAGGAGAAAGCATCGCTGCGCGCCTGTGCCAGGAAGGCGCGCTTGAGCGCCAGTTCCTGCAGCGGCCATTCGCCCAGCGCGCGTCGGTCGATGCTGACGTAGCCTGCTTCCGGCTGGCGCAGGCCGGCCAGGGTCCGCAGCAGGGTGCTCTTGCCGGCGCCATTGCGGCCGATCACGCTCCAGCATTCGCCATCGCCGACTTGCCAGTCCAGGTTTTCGACCAGGGTGCGCTTGCCCATGGCAAGGCGCAGTTGATGGGTACCGATCATCTTATTTCCTCAATCGGTGCAGTTGATACAGGAACACCGGGGTACCGACCAGCGCAGTCACCACGCCTGCCGGCAACTGCTGCGGCGCAATGATGGTGCGCGCGACGGTGTCGGCCAGCACCAGGTAGGCGCCGCCCACCAGGGTGGCGCTTGGCACCAGCAGGCGATGGTCGGGGCCGAAAGCAAAACGGCAGGCATGCGGCACGATCAGGCCGACAAAGCCGATGCTGCCGGCAGTCGTTACGGCGCTGGCGGTCAGCAAGCCGGAACAGAAGAACAGGCCCTTGCGCAGGGCGCCGACGCGGATGCCCAGCGTTGCCGCCGCTTCCGCATGCAAAGCCATCACGTTCAGCGAACGTGCCGCGCGCAGGGCGAACGCCATGCCGCCAGCCAGCACGATCCATGGCAGCCATCGGAGCGGGGAACCGGACAGGTCGCCGATCAGCCAGAACACCATGGTGCGCAGACGGCTTTCCGGCGCGATCGACAGCATCAGCGTCACCAGCGCAATGCAGCCCGACGACAGGATCACGCCCGTCAACAGCAGCAATGCCGTTCCGCCCTCCGCTGCGGTGCCGCCGCGCAGGTCGCGGCGCGCCAGGAAGTACAGCATCATCGACACTGCGACTGCGCCGGCGAAGGAAGCGGCATCCACCATCCAGGCGGCGCACATGAACAGCAGTGCCGCCAGCGCGCCGACCGAGGCGCCGGACGAAATACCCAGCACATAAGGATCGGCCAGCGGGTTGCGCAGCAAGGCCTGCATCATGACGCCGGCCAGCGACAGCGACGCGCCGGTAACGAAGGCCGTGGCTGCACGCTCGGCGCGCAGGCCAAGCAGGTGGCCGGGCAAGGAGGTCGGCTGTCCGCTGATGAAATCCCGCAGCGCCCCTGGCATGTCGGTCAGCGGAATGCTGACCGAACCGATCATGCCGGCGGCCACCAGGCTGGCCAGCGATAACAGCACCAGCAGGATGATGACAGTGACGGCGCGCACGCGCAGGTTGGCGGAATGAGGATGCATAGCGGGCAGCTTATCTCATTTATTTGTAGCTGAAGCGCAGGCCGGCATACACGGTGGAACCGGCGGTGGCGTAATTGCGCGCCAGTTCATAGTGTTTGTCGCCCACGTTGTTCCAGCGCAGGGTGGCGGTCCAGGAACGGTCGAATTCCCATGCCGCGTACAGGTTCAGCAAACCGTAGCCGCCCAGGCGGTTGCGGTTGGCCGTGTCGTCGAAGCGGTAGCTGGAAACCTGCCATTCCGCGCCGGCAGTCAGGCTGCCCGCAGTATAGTCCAGTGCCACATTGCCGTGGCGCTTGGCGCGGCGCACCAGCAGCTTGCCGGAGGCGTCGTCCTGCGGGTTTTGCAGGTCGGCGCTGGCGGACAGCGTGAAGCTGTTGCCCAGTTGCTGGCGCGCCGACAGCGTAATGCCTTCCAGCGTGGCCTTGTTCACGTTGTAGGCGCAACCGAAGCGGAAGCCGGGCAGCGGGCAAGGAGCGGTATTCACCAGCAGGTCGGTCAGCTTGTTGCGGTAAGCCACAGCGCCCAGCGCAGTGCCGCCCTGTTCGAAGTGGATGCCGATTTCGCGGTTGCGGCCTTCTTCCGGGCGATTGGTCGGCAAGCCGTAGCCGGGGTAGTACAGCTCATTGAAGGTTGGCGCGCGGAAGCTGCTGCCGTAGCTGGCGTTGACGCGCAGGCCAGGCGTGATGCGGTAGCCGTAGCCCAGCGAACCGGTGTTTTTCGAACCGTATTGCGAGCTGTCGTCATTGCGGGCGGCTGCGGACAGCAGGTGGTCGCCGCGCTTCATGTTGTAGCTGGCGGCCAAGGAAGCGGTGCTGCGCTCGCGCACCAGGGCGGCGGTGTTGGACTCGACCTCTTCCTTGCGGTGTTCGGCCAGCAGTTGCAGGCTGTCCATACCCAGTGCGATATCGTTCTGCCAGCTGAATTGCGACTGCCTGGTGTCGATCTGGCTGGCGCTGGCGGTAAAGCTGCCGGATTTGTCGCGGGATTGTGCAAGCTGGGTCGTCATCTGCCAGGCTTCGTTCAGGCGGTTGCGCGAGTAGATCGCGGCAGTGTCCAGCTTTTGCGTGCTCCATGCGCGCACCTTGGTGCCGCTGTCGAAATCCGCTTCCTGGTCGCTATGCAGGAACAGCACGCCCAGTTCATGGCCGCGCGCGAACTGCCATGCCAATTGGCCGTTGGCGTGTTTGCGGTCGTAGCCGTCGTCGTCCATGTTGTAGCTGCTGCTGGCCGGCAGGGTGGCGGAGAAGCCGTCGGAGCGTTCCTTGCCTGCGCTGAGCGCGTAGTTGAACGCGCCGGCGCTGCCGGAAATGCCGGCGGTGCCTGAGCGCGTGCCGTAGGTACCTGCCAGGATGCCGGCGTCGAGCGCCAGGCTGCCCTGGCCTTTTTTGGTGAAGATCTGCACCACGCCGCCGATTGCGTCCGCGCCGTACAGGGTGCTCAAGGGGCCGTACACGACTTCGATATGGTCGACGGCAGCCAGCGGAATCGCATTCCATGCCGCGGCGCCGCTGCTGGCGGAACCGATGCGCACGCCGTCGATCAGCACGATCACCTGGTTGCCGTTGGAGCCGCGCAGGAACACGCTGGCATTGGTGCCCGGGCCGCCGTTGCGGCTCACTTCAATACCGCGCTGGCGCTGCAGCAATTCGGTGATGGAGCCGGCGCCGCTGCGTGCAATTTCTTCGGGGCCGATGCTGAGGGTGTCGCTGATGATATCGCGTGCTGCTTGCGGCGTGCGGGTAGCGGTGACCAGCACGGAGTTCAATACGGGAGCCTGGGCTTGTGCCTGGACGGCAGGTGCGGCAACGGCCAATGCCAGCGACGCGAGGGCCGCTTGCCGGGTAACGGGAAAGGACATGACTACTTTCGTAACGAGCCGCCGGCCCACGTCCCCGTAAGCCGGCATGAACAGGAACGGGCGCAGGGCGCGTTCCCACCTGGTCTGGCCGGTATCCGGGCTGGCAAGTCTGGCGGCCTGGCCTTCCCATGCTTTCGCACAGTGGCCGGGAGGTCGCTGCCGCACATTGAAGGCGGCACTTGCTTACCGTTGCGGGGGCAGCACACGTTGGCTGTCAGGGACAGCGCCGTGTTTCCCGTTTAACTGCAGTCGAGAATTCGATTGCGGGCACCAAAACCCCGCCATTATACGGACTTGGCGGGCCAGGACAAGCGAAGGATCTCGCAATACTTGATGTGGTTTGGCTTTGCTGCAGCCTCCAGCAGGGGCTCCCCGGCGGCGATGGCGGCCATCAGGCGCATGGTGCCGGCGTGGCAGACGACGATGGCGTCATGCTGCAGGTCGTCGAGGAAGGACTGCACCCGTCCCGCCACTTCCCGCACGGTTTCGCCGCCGCCCGGGCGGTAGTCAAGCAAATCGGCGGCCCATGCATCGACCTCGGAGCGGGCAACGTCCGGCCAATTGCGCAGCTCCCAGGCGCCGAAATCCATTTCCACCAGCCGTGCGTCGGGCGTGAAGGCGCCCAGCTGGGACGCGAGGGCGGTGCAGCGCTGCAGGGGACTCGAATACAGGCGGTAGCCCCGCGCAAGGTCGCTGGCCAGTTGCGGCGCCAGTGCGGCGTGGCCGGCGGCGAGGGCGGCCGCTGCGGCCGGGATGTCGCTGCTGCCATAGCAAACGCCAGGCGAGATATCCGGCTGGGGATGGCGGACGAGGATCAGTTCCACATGCAGGCCAATACGCCGAGGTAGAACACCGCTTCCGTCAATTGCTGGACCGCGCCCAGGCAATCGCCGGTATAGCCGCCCAGGCGCTGCTGGAATTTCCGCGCCAGCCAGAGTGTGGCCAGCAGCATGCCCGCCAGGCCGGCACCCAGTCCGGCAAGCGGCAGCCAGCCCAGGGCCACCGCTGCCCCAGCCGGCAGGGCGGAGGTCAGCACTGCGATGCCGAATTCGCTGCCGCGCATCTCCTGCGCCAGCGGCTTGGCCTTGCCCTCGG
>JBCNOX010000026.1:0-20893 GCA_039593645.1 Pseudoduganella sp. | reverse complement strand
TCCTGCGCCTGTGGGTGGCTGCCACCGACTACACCTCCGAGCTGTCGATCTCCGACGAGATCCTGAAGCGCGTGACCGAATCGTACCGCCGCATCCGCAACACGCTGCGCTTCCTGCTGGCCAACACCTCGGACTTCGATCCGAAGGCGAACGCCGTGCCGGTGGCCGAGCTGCTGGAAATCGACCGCTATGCCCTGGCGAATATGGCTGCGCTGCAGGCCGACCTGGCGCGCCACTACGAGCGCTACGAGTTCCACCCGGTCGTCTCCAAGCTGCAGAACTTCTGCTCCGAGGACCTGGGCGGCTTCTACCTGGACATCCTGAAAGACCGCCTGTACACCAGCGCCGTCGATTCCAGGGCGCGCCGCTCCGCACAGACCGCGCTGTGGCACATCACCCAGTCGCTGTTGCGCCTGATGGCCCCGATCCTGTGCTTCACCGCCGAAGAGGCGTGGGCATCGTTCGCCGGCGAAGAGTCCTTCAAGGCCAGCGACGAAACCATCTACACCCAGACCTGGTGGCAGTTGCCGGAACTGGCCGATGCCGAAGCCCTGATGACCAAGTACGCGACCATCATCGCAGTGCGTGCCGACGTGACCAAGCAGCTGGAAGAGCTGCGCGGCTCGGGCGCGATCGGTTCCTCGCTGCAGGCGGAACTGGAGATCAAGGCTGCCGGCGACAAGTTCAAGGTGCTGTCCTCGCTGGACGACGACCTGAAGTTCATCTTCATCACCTCGCTGGCCAAGGCTGTGGAAGTCGCCTCCGAAGCGGATGAAGCGGTGAACGTCGCTGCATCGACCGCGCAGAAGTGCGAGCGCTGCTGGCATTACCGCGCCGACGTGGGTTCGCACGCCGACCACCCGGGCCTGTGCGGCCGTTGCCACTCCAACCTGTTCGGCGCCGGCGAGTCCCGCAAGTTCGCCTGATATGGCTTAGCCGCCGCGCTGCTGCGCGGCGGCCCTCACCTCGAATCCCCATGGCCACCAAAAAGACCAACACCTTCAGCAGCAAACCCGCATCCGGCAGCATGGCCCCCTGGCTGGGCATCGCCTTCATCATCATCCTGCTCGACCAGCTTTCGAAGATCACGATCAGCAAGCTGTTCGTCTACGGCGAAGAAAAAGTCGTCACCAGCTTCTTCAACCTGGTCCTGGCCTACAACAAAGGCGCCGCATTCAGCTTCCTGGCCAACGAGGGCGGCTGGCAGCGCCACCTGTTCACCGCCATTGGCGTCGGCGCAGCGCTGTACATCATCTACCTGCTGGCGCGCCACAGCGGCCAGCGCATGTTCTGCTGGGCCCTGTCCCTGATCCTGGGTGGCGCAGTAGGCAACGTCATCGACCGCATCTGGCACGGCCACGTGATCGACTTCCTGGACTTCCACTGGCCGTCCTTCGGCCACTTCCCGGCCTTTAACATCGCCGACACCGCCATCTGCATCGGCGCTGCACTGTTCGTGCTCGACGAACTGCGCCGCGTGAACAAGTAGGAGCAGCATCATGGAACTGACTGGCAAAAAAATCGTCCTCGGCCTGTCCGGCGGCGTGGCCTGCTACAAGGCCGCTGAACTGTGCCGCGCGTTGGCCAAGGAAGGCGCCTCGGTGCAGGTCGTGATGACCGACGCCGCCACCCATTTCATCACCCCGGTGACGATGCAGGCGCTGTCCGGCAAGCCGGTCTTCAGCAGCCAGTGGGATCCACGCGTGAACAACAATATGGCGCATATCGACGTCACCCGCGACGCCGACGCCATCCTGATCGCGCCCTGCTCCGCCGACTTCATCTACAAGCTGGCGCACGGCGTGTGCGACGACCTGCTGTCGACCATGTGCCTGGCTCGTCCAAGCCGCGTGCCGCTGCTGATTGCTCCCGCCATGAACGTGGAGATGTGGTCCAATCCGGCCACCCAGCGCAATGTGGAGCAGGTGCGTGAAGACGGCATCACCGTGTTCGGCCCGGCCGCAGGCGACCAGGCTTGCGGCGAAGTAGGCCTGGGCCGCATGCTGGAACCGGAACAGCTGCTGGCCGAAATGATCGCCGCCTTCCAGCCCAAAGTCCTGGCGGGCAAGCGCATCCTCGTCACCGCCGGCCCGACCTTCGAAGCCATCGACCCGGTGCGCGGCATTACCAACCTGTCCTCGGGCAAGATGGGCTATGCCGTCGCACGCGCCGCCCGAGAAGCCGGCGCCGAAGTGACCCTGGTTTCCGGCCCCGTCGCGCTGGAAACGCCGTATGGCGTGGAACGCCACAACGTCAAGAGCGCGCAGCAGATGTTCGACTCCGTGATGGAGCATATCGGCGGCCAGCACGTGTTCATCTCCGTCGCCGCCGTGGCCGACTGGAAGGTGGTGAACCCGAGCGCGCAGAAGGTCAAGAAAACCGGCGACGGCAATGCGCCGGAACTGAAGTTCGAACAGAACCCGGACATCCTGGCCAGGGTGGCCACCCGTACCAGCCTGGCCGGCTGGCCTTATTGCGTGGGCTTCGCCGCCGAATCGGAAAACCTGATCGAATACGGCGCCAGCAAACGCGAACGCAAAGGCATCCCGCTCCTGGTCGGCAATATCGGCCACAACACCTTCGGCCAGGACGACAACACCATCATCCTGTTTGACGAACACGGACACACCATCCTGCCGCGCGCCGACAAGCTCACGCTGGCGCGCCAGCTGATTTCCGAAATCGCCAAACGCATCGACAAGAACTCGCTATTCCAATGAAAACTGTAGACGTCAAAATCCTCGACCCGCGCATGAAAGACCAGCTGCCGGCCTATGCAACGCCTGGCAGCGCGGGCCTCGACCTGCGCGCCTGCATCGATGCCCCGCTGGTGATCGAGCCTGGCCAGACCGTGCTGGTGCCAACCGGCCTGGCCATCCACCTCGCCGATCCAGGCTACGCCGCCATGATCCTGCCGCGCTCCGGCATGGGGCACAAGAACGGCATTGTTTTGGGGAATCTGGTAGGCTTGATTGACTCCGATTACCAGGGACAATTGATGGTGTCTACCTGGAACCGGGGCTTAAACACGTTTACGCTGAATCCAATGGAGCGCCTGGCGCAATTGATCATCGTGCCCGTGCTGCAGGTTGGCTTCAATGTGGTCGACGACTTCGAGGCCAGCGACCGCGGCGCCGGAGGTTTCGGCAGCACAGGCAAGCACTGAGGAAATATTTATGGCAGTAGAGCAATTCCGTCCATCCCCTGCGCCGGCTCGCCGGCTGACCTGGCCAGCAATCATGGCCTCGCTCTTGCTCTCTGCCTGTTCAACGTTCCAATCCGGCAGCGAACCTGCCGCACCGGCGGAGCCCATTGCTCCGACAGCGCCAGCCACCCCAGTGGTGACGCCGCAAATGCAGGCCGCACGCGACAACCTGAAAGTGATCGCCAGCCTGCAGGAGCGCCTGTACCGCATCGCCGCGCCGCTGTTGATCAATAACGCCGACCTGTGCAAGGCGCAGGCGCGCAACCTGCTCGGCTTCACCGCCAAGAACAAGTACTCCTACCCCGGCGAATATGCCGACGCCTCGGCCGCCGTGCTGGGCTACGACGACGTGCTGCAGGTGTCCGGCGTGCTGGCCGGCAGCGGCGCCGCCAAGGCCGGCCTGCGCAAAGGCGACGACCTGATCGCCGCCGGCGGCAAGCCGCTGCCGAAAGGCCACGACGCCGAAAGCAAGGCAGCTGCCGTCTTTGGCCCGCTGACCGCCAACAGCGCTACCCTGAGCATGACCATTGCCCGCAACGGCAACAGCCAGACGCTGAACGTACCGGTCACCCGCGCCTGCGCCTTCCGCGTCGACCTGGGCAACTCGGACAATGTGAACGCCTACAACGACGGCAGCCGCGTCATGCTGACGCGCGGCATGATCAACTTCGCACAGAGCGATGAAGCGATCGCCTATGTGATGGCGAAGGAACTGGCACACAACATCCTCGGCCATGCCGGTACGATGCGAAGCACCGCCACCATGGCCAGCATCATCGACAACCTGGCTTCGGTGCGGCCCGACCTGACCATGCTGGTCGGGACTGCGGGCGTGCGGCCAATGCCGGTCGACTACGACGTGGCTGCCGACAACCTGGCGCTGTACATGCTGGCACGCGCCGGCTACAACATCGGCAACGCGCGCAGTTTCTGGCAACGACTGTCCAACCAGTATCCGGTGACGGCGCTGAACGGCTATACCGCGATCCACCCCAACGTCACAGCACGACTGGCCGCAATGGACCGCAGCGTTTCCGAAATCAAGGCCAAGCAGGCCGCCAAGCGCCCGCTGCTGCCATGAAAACGGCGGTCCTGCTACTCGCCCTGGCGCCCTGCGCGGCGCTGGCGGGGCCCTGGACCACCGTCTTCAAGGACAAGGACAGCACCCTCCTGCTGGACAGTAAATCCGTGCGTAGCGCCGCCGAAGGCCGCAAGGCCTGGACCATGGAAAGCTTCCGCAAGCCCCAGACTGCGCCCGACGGCAAGATGTATCTCTCGGTGCGCTCGCTGCACCTGTACGCCTGCGACGCCGGCACCCGCACCCTGCTCAGCCAGACCTTCCACGCCGATGTCCTGGGCAAGGGCGAACCGCTCGGCACCTTCAAATACGAAGCCTACGATCCCGAAGCGATCGCCCCCGACAGCCTGCCGGAAAAGGCCCTGAAGGCCGTCTGCAAAAAGCGCTGACTGTTGCTATAGTTCGGTGCATGGACAGCATCGACCTCGAAGTACTCAAGACCTGCTCCGCCTGGCTGGCAGCGGGACACCGCTGCGAACTGGTGACGGTCATCCGCACCTGGGGCTCCAGCCCGCGACCGATCGGCGCCACCCTCGCCATTTGCGACGACGGCCGCGTGGTCGGTTCGGTCTCCGGCGGCTGTATCGAGGACGACCTGATCGAGCGCGTGCGCAAGGAAGGCATCGTGCGCGAACTTCCCGAAGTAGTCAGCTACGGCATTACCGCCGACGAAGCGCACAGGTTTGGCCTGCCCTGCGGCGGCACCATCGAACTGGCGCTCGAACCGCTTGGCGCGCACAGCCGCATCGACGAACTGCTGGATCGGCTGGCCGCGCATGAACTGGTGGCGCGCACGCTCGACTTGAGCAACGGCGCCGTGACCCTGGAGCGGGCCCGCCCCGGTGCGGTGCTGGAGCGCAGCGGTGACCTGCTGATCACCCAGCACGGGCCGCGCTGGCGGCTGCTGATCATCGGCGCGGGCCAGCTGTCGCGCATGCTGGCGCAGATTGCCACGGCCATGGATTACCACGTCACCGTCTGCGACCCGCGCGAGGAATACCGCGCCGGCTGGGCGCTGCCCGAGGTCCCGCTGGTGCACGCCATGCCCGACGACCTGGTGCTGGAAATGCAGCTCGACTCCCGCAGCGCGGTCGTGGCGCTGACCCACGATCCCAAGCTGGACGACATGGCCCTGCTGGAAGCGCTCAAATCCGACGCCTTCTACATCGGCGCCATCGGCTCGCGCGCGAACAATGCGAAGCGGCGCGAACGGCTGCTGCAATTCGACCTGACGGAACAACAGATCGCCCGCCTGCATGGCCCGATCGGGCTGTACATCGGCAGCAAGACGCCGCCCGAGATCGCCATCTCCATCCTGGCTGAAATGACAGCGGTAAAGAACGGCGTGCCCGAAGTGCTGCAAATCAACCACGCCGCCGCCCTCGCAACGCCCCCAGGCCCCGCCTGCCCGACATGAATTCAATAGCAAGAACCAGCTTGCCACAGCCCAGCCCGTGTCACACCATGGGGTCACACCCCAAGTGTGCCACGGCCTCATGCATGAGACAGATGAGCACGTGTCACAGTTGGGGTGTGACCCCATGGTGTGACACGAACTGAACAATATGAATACTTCGAACCTTCTCAAATTGATTTTGCTGGCTGCCATCTGGGGCGGCTCTTTCCTGTTCATGCGCATTGCGGCGCCGGTGCTGGGGCCAGGGGTGCTGATCGAGTATCGCGTGACCTTTGCGGCGCTGTTCCTGGCCGTGGTGGCGCTGGTGCTGCGCAAGCGGCTGGACCTGGGCAAGCATTGGAAGCATTACCTGGTGCTGGGATTTTTTAACTCGGCCCTGCCCTTCCTGCTGTTCGCTTTTGCAGCGAAGACGCTGACGGCTTCTGTGCTGTCGGTGCTGAATGCGACCGCGCCGATCTGGGGCGCGATCGTCGGCGCGGTGTGGCATCGCCATATGGTTTCCGGGCGTGTGATGCTTGGATTGGCTTTGGGCACGGCAGGCGTGGCGATGCTGGTCGGCTTCGACCATGTCAGCAGCAAGGAAGGCGCGGGACTGGCCATCGCTGCTGCTACCCTGGCGGCTTTCAGCTACAGCATCGCCACCACCTATACCAAGGTGGCCAAGTCGGCGCAGGGCGTGGAGCCTTTCGCCAACGCCCATGGCAGCATGTGGGCGGCGGCCTTGCTGACCATTCCTTCGCTGGCCATCTTTCCGCAGCCGGGCGAGCCGACTATCGGCATCATGGGGGCCGCTCTGGCGCTGGGTGTGCTGTGCAGCGGCATCGCTTACCTGCTGTACTTCGGGCTGGTACGCGACGTGGGGCCGACTTCGGCGCTGACTGTCACCTTCCTGAACCCCTTGTTCGGCATCCTGTGGGGTGCGCTGTTCCTGCATGAGGTGGTGGGCTGGTACACGGTTGCCGGTGCGGCCATCGTCATCACCGGCACCATGCTGGTTACCGGCTACAAGGTCAAGCTGCCCTGGATGCAAAAGACCGAGGCTGCATGAAGCATTCGTTTTCCCTCGCCCTGCCCGCCGCCTATCGCGTGCAGGATGTCCTGAGCTTCCATAGCCGCGATGCCGAAAGCGTCGCGGAACACGTCAGCCCCGATGCGATCCGCAAGGGCATGCTGCTGGATGGCGTGCCTGTGGTGCTGACCGTTGCGCTGCCGAAGGGGCGTGCGCGTTCCATCGCTTGCGAGGCCGACATCGATTTGCCGCGTGCCCGCAAGGTTCCGCCTGCGCTTGCGGCGCAAATCGAAGCCGCGGCGCGCAATATCTTCGGCCTGCATATCGATCCCGCGCCTTTCGTTGCATTCGCACGCGAGGATGAGCTGCTGGGCCCCGTGGTAGCGCGCCAGCCGGGACTGCGCATCGTGCAGTCGGCCACCGTGTTCGAAGCCCTGACCTGGGCCATCATCGGTCAGCAAATCAACCTGTCCTTTGCTATCGCCCTGCGCCGCACCTTCATCCTGCAGGCGGGGCGCCAGCACAAGGATGGCCTGTGGTGCTATCCGGAGGCAGCTGATGTGGCCAGGCTCACGGTCGAAGACCTGACCACGCGCAAATTCTCGCGCGCCAAGGCCGAAACGCTGATCCGCTTCGCCCAATTGGTCGCTGCCGGCGAACTCGATATCGAGGAGCGTGAGGATAATCCGATCCCGGTCATTTGCCAGAACCTGCTGGCGGTCAAAGGCATCGGGCCGTGGACGGTCAACTATGCCCTGCTGCGCGGTTACGGCTACGCCGATTGCTCGCTGCACGGCGACGTGGCCATCCGCGCGGCGCTGCAGCGTTTGCTGGGCGAAGAAAGCAAGCCGGACATGGCCCGCACGGAAGCCCTGCTGCAGCGCTACGCCCCGCACCGTACGATGGCTGCGGCCCACCTGTGGGCCAGCCTCGCTTTCGAGGCTTAGGCTTCAGTCGTAGGCCTTGCCAATCCTGACCTTGTTCTGAGAATGGAGAGCCTGCCATTGGGCAGCGGTCCATGAGCGCGGAGAGAAGTAATAGCTACGCGGAGCCAGCCGCCGCAGCCGCGGTTCATCGGTCGCGTAGCCAGCCGCCTGGCGGCAATAGGGCTGGGTGAATCCTTGCCAGCGCAAGCGCTGGCGAAGTTCATGCTGTTGCTGCCCCATGCGGAAGGCCATCGGCACCACTTCGTCGGCCATGCCTTCGGCCAGCCAGGCATCGTCCAGGCACCATGAGGCCAGCGCGGTGACCGACAGCGCCACGTCGGGCGGCAGACTGCGGCGGATGGCGGCGATGGTGCGCGCCAGGAAGGGCCGCTGCGAGCGCCGAACTTCGAAATCAAGCTGCACCACCTGCCGGTTGGCGCCGGCAGCGATGCGCAGCAGTTCCTTCACGATGGCCTGCATCTGCGCTTCATTCAGGGTGGGCGGCTCGCGCCCGGACATGTCGACGTGCAGCACCGGCACGCGCGCAGTGGCCGGTCCCAGTAGCAGTCCCGCCGTGCGCGGACGCACCAGCGCGTCCTCTCCCTGCAGCATGATGCTGGAGGCGACAAACGCCACGCCGGCGTCGCCTGGCAGCCAGCGCAGGTCTTCCGGCCTCTCCCAGGCCCAGGCCATTTTCAGCGGCAGCAGGGCCAGCGCAGGATGCGCATTCGGCACGCGGCTGCTGTCAGCGCGGGCCAGCAGCAGGATGGCGGCAAATAGAAGCAAACGTTGCATGCCCAACATCATAAGGGATGGATCGCTTACCATCACGTTTTTGCACGCAGCGCTTGACCCTCACCTAACGTCAGGCTCCAGCATGTGGCCAACGTAACGAAGAGAAGGAGTTCGGCATGATGTTGAAGGTAGGTGAACTGGCGCGCCGCTCAGGCCTGACCGTGCGCACCCTGCACCATTACGACAGCATCGGCCTGCTCAAGCCTTCGGGACGTTCCGACGCCGGTTACCGCCTATACAACCGCGACGACGTGGCGCGCCTGCACCAGGTGCAGGCCCTGCGCCGTTTCGGAATGGCGCTGGCCGATATCGGTCAATTCCTGGCCAAGCCTGGCTCCTCCCTGCCCGACCTGATTGCCCGCCAGATCGATTCGCTCGACCGGCAAATCGCCGAAGCCGCCAAGCTGCGCGAGCAGCTCACGGCCTTGCGCGGACAGCTGTTGGCAGGCGAGGAGCCGGAACTGGCTAGCTGGCTAACCACACTGGAGCAAATGACCATGTACGACAAATACTTTACCAAGGAAGAACTGGCTCAACTGCCAATCCTGACCGATCCGGCTGCCCGCAACGAGTGGCGGCCGCTAGTGGAGGCGGTGCGGCAAAAAATGTCTGCCGGCGTCCCACCGTCCGATCCTGCGGTACAAAAACTTGCGGAACAATGGATGGCGATGTTCAGCCGCCAGGTGGGCCACAGCCCGGAAATGATGATGCGCCTCGATAATATGTGGTCGCGCGAAGAGGCCTATCGCAAGGAAGCGGGCGTCACCATCGAGATGCGCAACTACGTCGCGGCTGCCGGTGGCGAAGGCAAACTTGCCCTTTACGCCAAATACATGCTGCCCGAGGAAGTCGCGGCGATTCACAAGCATTTCCACACCCGCGCCCACGAATGGCCGGCATTGATCGGCGAAATCCGCGCGCAAATGGCCGCCAATCCCTCGCCTTTAGCGCCGGAGGCTCGCGCCCTGGCGCGGCGCTGGTTTGAGCTGTTCACCGACATGGTCGGCAATGCGCCCGGCGTTCGCGAACGCTTCCGGAAAGCACTGGAAAGCGAACCGGCGCTCAATGCGGGCCGGCTGATGTCGGATGAAGTGCTGGATTTCCTGCGCCAGGCACACGCCACAGCGTAAAAAGACGAAAAAAAACCGTCATCGCAAGCTGCTGATGACGGTTTCTTCGGAATTCTGGTTGCGGGGACAGGATTTGAACCTGTGACCTTCGGGTTATGAGCCCGACGAGCTGCCAGACTGCTCCACCCCGCGTCTGATGCGAGTATTATAGGGCGTCCCGCCAATTTAGGCAATATTTATCCCACTTGTTCTTACGATAGCTCGAATATATTTCGCTGAATTCCGGCAAACGGCCGTTCGGTGTAAAGTAGACCTTATGAAATTTTGCTCAGAATGCGCCCACCCTGTTGAGTTGATGGTGCCGGCCGGCGATAACCGGCCGCGTTATGTTTGCGTCAACTGTTCCGCAATTCATTATCAAAATCCCAAGATGGTGATCGGCACGCTGCCGGTCTGGGAACACGACGGACAATTGCAGGTCCTGCTGTGCAAGCGCGCCATCGAGCCGCGCCGCGGTTTCTGGACCCTGCCGGCCGGTTTCATGGAGAACAATGAAACCACAGCCGAAGCGGCCCAGCGCGAGACCGAAGAGGAAGCCGGCGCCAATATCGACCTGGGGGCGCTGTACACCCTGCTCAACGTGCCGCGCGTGCACCAGGTGCACATGTTCTACCTCGCCACCCTGCGCGACCTCGACTTCGCGCCCGGCGAGGAAAGCCTGGACGTCCAAATGTTCACGGAAGCGGAAATCCCCTGGGATGACCTGGCCTTCCCGACCATCCGCACCACGCTGGAGTTCTTCTTTGCCGACCGCGCAAAAATGCGCGAAGGCGGCAGCTATGGCTTCCACACCCAGGACATTACCCAGCCAATGCGCCAGCCGTCCGACACATGATCCCCTGGCTCGACGTCAACACGCCCTTTCCCGACGTCTCCGAAGCCCTGACCACGGACGCGCCGGGCCTGCTGGCCGCCGGCGCCGACTTGTCGCCGAAGCGGCTGCTGGCCGCTTACCAGCGCGGGATCTTTCCGTGGTTCTCGGAAGGCCAGCCCATCCTGTGGTGGAGCACCGATCCGCGCATGGTCCTGCGCACGGCCGACTTCAAGATCTCCGACAGCCTGCGCAAAACGCTGAAGAAGATTGCGCGCGACAGCGAGCACTGGGAAGTGCGTTTCGACAGCGCCTTCGAGCAGGTGATGCGCGCCTGCGCCGCGCCGCGGCGCGACGGCCCCGGCACCTGGATTTCGGAAGACATCATCGCCGGCTACACCGGCCTGCACCGCCAGGGCTACGCCCACTCTTCCGAACTTTGGCTGGACGGCGAACTGGTGGGCGGCGCCTACGGCGTGTCGATCGGCACCATGTTCTATGGCGAGTCGATGTTTGCACGCGTCAGCGACGGTTCCAAGGTAGCGCTGGCTTACCTCGTGCATTTTTTGCGACAGCACGGTGTCGAGCTGATCGATTGCCAGCAGGAGACCGGCCACCTGGCGTCGCTCGGGGCGCGCCCCATCCCGCGCAAGGATTTCATCGCGCACTTGCAGAAATGTATTGTGATGCCACAGATACGCGATTGGTGCCCTATCGCACCGTTTTAAGCCGCAGACGCGTTATGATATGACTCATGACGCAGCTTAACGACCTTCCCTTCGCAACGTTGCAGTTTTATACAACGGCGCCTTATCCGTGCAGCTATCTTGATGCACGACAGGCCCGTTCGCAGGTGGCGACGCCGTCGCACCTGATCAACGCCGACGTGTATTCGGAGCTGGTGAAGAATGGCTTCCGCCGCAGCGGCATCTTTACTTATCGCCCCTATTGCGACGGCTGCCAGGCCTGCATCCCGGTGCGCGTGGTGGCTGCCGGCTTCATGCCGACCCGCGGCCAGCGCCGCGCGTGGGCACGCCACAGCAACCTGCAGGCGGGCGTGGCCAGCCTGTCGTTCTCGGACGAGCATTACGACCTGTACCTGCGCTACCAGAGCACGCGCCATGCCGGCGGCGGCATGGACCAGGATTCGCGCGACCAGTACGCGCAGTTCCTGCTGCAAAGCCGGGTCAATACGCGCCTGGTGGAATTCCGCGAGCCGGACGGCACACTGCGCATGGTGTCCATCATCGACGTGCTGTCGGATGGGCTGTCGTCGGTCTATACCTTCTTCGACCCGGACGTGCCGGGCGCTTCCTTCGGCACCTACAACGTGATGTGGCAAATCGCGCAGGCGCACGAACTGGGGCTGGATTTCGTCTACCTGGGCTACTGGATCGAAGACAGCCCGAAGATGAATTACAAGATCAAGTTCCAGCCCCTGCAGGCACGCATCAAGGGCGTGTGGGGTCCGCTTACTTCCTCATCAGGTCCAGCAGCGCAACCGTAGTCGCCAGCACGCCGGTCTGGATCGACTTCTCCGCATCGGCGCGGAACAGCGGGCTATGGTTGTAGGCAATCGTCGCCTTGCCGGCGCGTGCCGCTTCCACCTGCGCAGCCGGCGTGCCGCCCACCATGAAATACACGCTCGGGATGCCCTGGCCGTAAATGAAGTGGGCATAGTCCTCGCCCACCATGCTGCCACGCTGGTGGCCCTTGTCGAAAATACCCTCGCCCAGCTTGTTCGACCATACGGTGCGCAGCCGCTGCAGCATGGCCTTGTCGTTCAGCGTCGGCGGCACCGGGCGGTCGGTGTGGCGGATTTCCGGCAGCTTGTCTTCCGGTACGCCTGCTGCGCGCGCCGTGTTCTCGGCCACGCGCTTAATGCCCTCCAGCAGCCTGGCGCGCGTCTCATCGCTTTCGGAGCGCACCGTCAGTTCCAGGCGGGCCGTGTCGCTGATCACATTGCCTTTGGTGCCGGCGTGGAACGATCCCACGGTAATCAAAGCCGCCTCACGCGGGGCGATGTCGCGCGTGACCACGGTTTGCAGGGCCAGCACGATCTGCGATGCGATGACGACCGGGTCCTTGCCGGTATGCGGGCTGGCGCCATGGGTACCGATGCCGTGCACCACGATTTCCATCAGGTCGGCGCCGGAGAAAGGCGCATCGCTGGCTTCGATCTTGCCGGCTTCAATGTCGGCGCCTACGTGCAGGGACAGCGCATAATCGGGCTTGCCGAAGCGCTTGTAGATACCGTCGCCCATCATATCGAGTGCACCGCCGGTGCGTTCTTCGGCAGGCTGGCCAACCAGCATCAGGGTGCCTTTCCAGTCGCCCTTGCGGGCCGCCATCTGGTGCGCGGTGCCGACCAGGCTGGTCATGTGAACGTCGTGGCCGCAGGCGTGCATCACCGGTACTACGTTGCCGCTCAGGTCCTTGGCTTTGACCTTTGAGGCATTCGGCGCGTCCGACTTTTCTTCCACCGGCAGCGCATCCATATCGGCGCGCACCATCACGGTCGGGCCTTTGCCATTGCGCATAATGGCCACCAGGCCGGTCTTGCCCACGCCTTCCGTCACCTCGAAGCCTGCCGCACGCAGTTCCCTGGCCATGCGCGCGGCCGTCTGTACTTCCATATAGGACAGCTCGGGATTGGCGTGCAGGTGGTTGAACAGGGGTTCCAGGCTGGCTTTGTAGTCGCGCGCAATGGCGGCGGAGAGCTGGTTTTCGGCGGCGAAGGCCGGCAGGGAAAGGCATGCCAGCAAGGCAAGTCCAGGCTTGATCACGGAAGGTCCTCCAGGGGGCGCAGTGTAAAATGCTACAAAAATACACCAAAGCTCCCCACAATGTCCGATAAATTCCTGTACTCCCTGGCCCGCCCCATCCTGTTCTCGATGGACGCGGAATCCGCCCACCATTTCACCCTGCCGGCACTGAAGCGCCTGTCCGCACTGGGCCTGACGCGCGCCATGGTGCGCCGTCCCAAAGACGACCCGCGCACCGTCATGGGCCTGACCTTCCGCAACCCGGTGGGCCTGGCAGCCGGCCTGGACAAGGATGGCGCCTTCATCGATGCGCTGGCCGACCTGGGCTTCGGTTCCATCGAAGTGGGCACCGTGACCCCGCGCGCCCAGCCGGGCAACCCGAAGCCGCGCATGTTCCGCATTCCTGCAGCACACGCCATCATCAACCGCATGGGCTTCAATAACGGTGGCGTCGATGCCTTCGTTGCCAATGTGCAGTCTTCGCGCTTCTACCAGAACCGCGAAGGCGTGCTGGGCCTGAACATCGGCAAGAACGCCGACACGCCGATCGAGCGCGCGGTCGACGACTACCTGCACTGCCTGGAGAAGGTTTATCCATACGCCAGCTACGTGACCGTCAACATCTCCTCGCCGAACACCAAGAACCTGCGCCAGCTGCAGGGTGCATCAGAAGTCGACGGCCTGCTGTCGCAACTGAAGGAGGCGCAACTGCGCCTGGCCGACCAGCACAAGCGCTACGTGCCGATGACCCTGAAGATTGCGCCCGACATGGATGGCGACCAGGTGAAGAACATCGCCGACGCGCTGCTGCGCCACAAGATTGACGGCGTGATCGCCACCAACACTACCCTGAGCCGCACCGCTGTGGAAGGCATGCAGCATGGCGCGGAAGCCGGCGGCTTGTCCGGCGCACCCGTATTTGAGCTGTCCAACAACGTGATCCGCCTGCTGAAGGCGGAACTGGGCGATGCGCTGCCGATCATTGGCGTGGGCGGCATCATGCAGGGCAAGGATGCCAAGGCCAAGATCGAAGCCGGCGCACAGCTGGTACAACTCTACTCCGGCCTGATTTACGCCGGCCCGGCGCTGGTGCGCGATTGCGCCGACGCACTGCGAGGCTGAGCATGCAGAAAATCACCCTTGGCCGCAGCGGCCTGGAGGTCAGCAAGATCTGTCTCGGCACGATGACCTTCGGCCAGCAGAACACGGAAGCGGACGCCCACGCCCAGCTCGATTACGCGCTGGAACGCGGCATCAACTTCATCGACACTGCCGAGCTGTATCCGGTGATGCCGTCCGCTGCCACCCAGGGTGATACCGAACGCTTTATCGGCAGCTGGTTGAAAAAATCCGGCCGCCGCGACGGCGTGGTGCTGGCAACCAAGGTCGCCGGTCCCAATCCATACATGCACTGGATCCGCAAGGGCAAGAGCAATCACAATGCAGCCAATATCCGCGCCGCGGTGGAAGCCAGCCTGCAGCGCCTGCAAACGGATTACATCGACCTGTACCAGTTGCACTGGCCAAGCCGCAATGTGCCGATCTTCGGCGCCAGCCAGTTCGATCCCGGCAAGGAGCGCCACAGCATCGCCGTCGAAGAAACGCTGGCCGTGCTGGGTGAGTTGATCAAGGAAGGCAAGATCCGCCACATCGGCGTATCGAACGAAAGCAGCTGGGGCGTGTCCGAGTTCGTCAAGCAGGCCGAGATGAAAGGCCTGCCGCGTATTGCCACCATCCAGAACCTGTACAACCTGACGGCGCGCCATTTCGAAACCAGCTTCCTGGACGAGACCTGCTTCCGCGAGCAGGTAAGCCTGATGGCATACAGCCCGCTGGCATTCGGCCAGCTCACGGCAAAGTATTTCGATAACCCCAAGGTGCATGGCCGCCTGACGATTTTCCCGCCAACCTGGAGCCCGCGCTACCTGCGCCCGGGCGTGCTCGATGCGGTGGCGCAGTACGCGAAACTGGCGCGCGACAACGGCATGACGCCGGCCCAGCTTGCGCTGGCATGGTGCTATTCGCGCTGGTTCGTCGCTTCCACCATCATCGGCGCTACCACGCTGGCGCAGCTGAAAGAGAACATCGATGCCTTCGACGTGCGCCTGTCGCCAGAGGTCGTGGCGGCAGTTGACGCCATCCACGCCAGGCTGCCCAACCCCGGACAGTAACCGGCAAGGTCAAGCGAGCGCCTGACCATCAATTCAATTGCCGTGCGGGAATGTTGTTGATACCATTCCCCACTCAGGTTGCCTGCTCCCTGCGGGCCATGTCTCCCCTGATTCTTCGCCGCCCCCTCCCCGCGGCCTTGTTAATCTCCTTATAAAAACCGACATGTTCAACAACCTGACCATCAGGGCGCGGCTGATTGCCGTCCTTACCATGCTATCGCTCTTGCTGCTGGCAGTTGGCGGCGCCGGGCTGGCCAGCCTTGGCCAGACCCACGCCACCATGCGCCCCGTCTACCAAGAGCGCCTGCTGGCGCTCGGCCACCTGGACAGCATCATGCGCATCATCCTGCGCAGCCAGCTTGCCGTCGTTCGCGCCGCGCACTCCGCTCCGGAGAATTTGCCCGCTGTGGTCGAGCAGGTCGAACAGGACCGCGACGATGCCAGCAAGCTGTGGCAGGAATACAGCGAGTCCTTCATCACCGAGGAAAAAGAAAAGGAAATGGCGGAGCGCTTCGACGCCGCCCGCAAGCACTTCATGCTCGATGCCCTGGCGCCTGCGCTGGTGGCCGCCAAGGCTGGCGACGTCGATGCCATGCGCGCCATGGTGAACGGCCCGCTCGAACATATGTTCCCCAAGCTTCGCCTGGAAATGGCCAAGCTGATTGACTACCAGCTCGAGCGCAGCAAGGCGCAATACGAGGCAGCGGAGGCCAAATACGCCAGGCAGCACCTGCTGGTGCTCAGCCTGCTGGCCGCAGGCCTGGTACTGGCCATCGGTGTCGGCTGGTGGCTGGTGCGCAGCATCACGCGTCCACTGAACCGCGCGGTCGCGGTGGCACAGGCAGTGGCCAAAGGTGACCTGACGCAGCGCATCGAGGTGACGGCGAACGATGAAACCGGCCAGTTGCTGGCAGCCCTGAAGGAAATGAACAGCAGCCTTTCCGGCATGGTAGGCAACGTGCGGCAGGCAACCGAGAGTCTGCAAGCAGCATCGGCGCACATTGCCAACGATGACCTGGACCTGTCGCGCCGCATCGCGGAACAGGCCAGCGCGCTCGAGGAAACCGCTTTGTCGATGGAGGAACTCACCTGCACCGTGCGCCAGAATGCCGACAATGCCCGCCAGGTGAACATGCTGGCGCAAGGCGCTGCGAACCTGGCTACTCGCGGCGGCGCGGCGGTGTTCCAGGCAGTGGAAAAAATGGATGCCATCAGCGCTTCCTCACGCCGGATGGCCGACATCATCCGCGTGATTGACGGCATAGCCACCCAGACCGACTGCCTGGCGCGCGATGCGTCCGCCGAGGCGCAGCGGGCCGGCGGTGCCAGCCCCCAAGGGTGCGCCATGGTCGCGAGCGAAGTGCGCGGCCTTGCACAGCGCACTGCGGCAGCCGCACAGGAAATCAGGCAATTGATCGATCACTCGATGGAGCAGGTCGATGCCGGCAACACGCTGGTACACCAGGCCGGCAATACCATGGGCGAGGTGGTGCAGGCCGTGCATCGGGTCAGCGGGATTATCAACGAGATCACTGCCGCCAGCCACGAACAGAGCACGGGCATCAGCCAGGTCAGCGAAGCAATGCTGCAGATGGATTCGGCCACGCAGCATCATGCCGCGCTGGTCGAACAGGCTGCGGCAGCCGCCGCGTCGATGCAGCAGCAGGCTTGTGCTCTTGCCAAGACGGTAGGGGTGTTCCGACTGCCTGTGCCGGGCAGCGAATTGATGCCGGCGGCGAATAAACCACATTCTCACCAATTCTCACTTGCCTCACCGAAACCTTATTGCTAGCATCGGTTTTCCAGGGCGCCCGCCTCGCCGGTCCCAGCCAGCCCTGTCCAGCAGCCGCCCCGCCTTCGCGGCTCCCTCTCCCACCAAAGCAATTGCTTGCGCACGAGCGCGGGCTGGAGCCGTACATGCTGAACAACCTGACAATCAAAACCCGCCTGGTCGCTGTCCTGGCAATCCTTTCCCTGATGATGACGGTGATCGGCATTGCCGGCATCACCAGCCTGTCGCATTCGAATGACTCGCTCAAAACGGTCTATGAGGACCGCCTGGTGGCACTGGGGCAGTTGCAGGACATGATCCGCTCAATGAACCGCAACCAGTTCGCCATGGCCAATGCGGCGCTCGGCGATGCCGCTGCCCTGCCGCAGATGGTGAAGGAAGTGGAGGACGACCGCGCCAGGGCCGAACAGATCTGGAAAGCCTATATCGCCACCCAGATGACCACTGAGGAGCAGGCATTGGTGGGCCGCTTCACCACGGCCCATAAGGTCTATCTTGAACAAGGCCTGGAGCCGGCGCTGGCAGCGGCGCGCGCCGGCGATGTCGAAAAGATGAAATCCCTGATGCACGGGCGCATGCACGACAGCTTCCTGCCGGTGCGCGACCTGGTCAACCAGCTTGTCAACCTGCAGAAGGATGTCGGCAAGCAGGTGTACGAGTCTTCGCAGGCCAGCTTCTCCAGTTTCCGCCTGATGGTGATCGGCATCCTGGCCGGCGGCTTGTCCCTGGCGGCAGGCATCGGCTGGTGGCTGGTGCGCAGCATTACCACACCGCTGGACCGCGCGGTACGTATCGCCGAAAGCGTCGCAGCCGGCGACCTGACGCAGAAGATCGAAGTGCATACGCAGGACGAAACGGGCAAACTGCTGGGCGCCTTGCGCGACATGAGCAACAGCCTGGTGGGCATTGTCGGCGATGTGCGCCGGGCCACGGATTCCATCAGCACCGCTTCGTCTGAAATCGCCAGCGGCAATATGGACCTGTCAACACGCACCGAGCAGCAGGCCAGCTCGCTGGAGGAAACCGCCTCGTCGATGGAAGAACTGACGTCCACCGTGCGCCAGAATGCGGACAATGCAAGGCAGGCGAACCAGTTGGCAGGCAACGCATCGGAAGTAGCGCGTCGCGGCGGGGCAGTGGTGTCGCAAGTGGTCGACAAGATGAGTGCCATCAACGAATCGGCCTACAAGATCGTGGAAATCATTTCGGTCATCGACGGCATTGCGTTCCAGACCAACATCCTGGCCTTGAATGCGGCAGTGGAAGCGGCGCGCGCCGGTGAACAGGGCCGCGGCTTTGCAGTCGTCGCTTCGGAAGTGCGCAACCTGGCCCAGCGCGCAGGCAATGCCGCCAAGGAGATCAAGCAGCTGATCGACAACTCTGTCGCGCAAGTGGAAGAAGGCAGCCGCCTGGCCGACCAGGCCGGCACCACCATGAGCGAAGTGGTGCGCAGCGTGCAGCAGGTGACGGACATCATCGGCGAGATCTCCGCCGCCAGCGGCGAGCAGAGTTCGGGCCTGCAGCAGATCAACCAGGCGGTGGTGCAGATGGACAACGCCACCCAGCAGAACGCCGCGCTGGTGGAACAGGCCGCCGCTGCAGCGGGAGCGCTGCAGGAACAGGCGGCGTCGCTTTCGCAAGCAGTCAGCGTGTTCCGTTTGTCGGGGCAGGAATCGGCGCAAGAATCGATGCGCAAGCCGGTGCAAAAGCCGGCGCAAGCCGCTCGCAACGCCGTCGCCCCCGCGCTGGCGCGCAGCAGCGCAACCGTTACCCGCCTGCAGCCTCGGGCAGCCGCGCGGCCGCTGCAACCGGCGGCGGCCAAGCGTACGCTTGCCGCCAACGGTGCTGCCGACGGCTGGGAAGAATTCTAAACAGGCGAACGCCGCTTCAGAATTCTTCCCATTCCTGGTCGGCGCTGGCCGGCTTCGTGGCGGCCGGCGCGGCCTTCTCCGGCCGCCGCGCAACAGCGCGCGTCGCCGGCGCCGGGCGCGTGGCGGCCTTCACCACCGCGCGCACGGCCAGCCGTTTCGGATCGGCCTGATGGTCGGCCAGGCGGAACACGCTGACGGCATCGGCCAGCATTTCCGCCTGGTCGCGCATCGATTGCGCAGCGGCTGCGGCTTCTTCCACCAGCGCGGCGTTCTGCTGCGTGACATCGTCAATCGACACGATGGCCTGGTTGACCTGGGCGATGCCGCTGCTCTGCTCCTGGCTGGCGGCGCTGATCTGCTGCATGATGTCGCTGACCTGCTGCACCGCCTTGACGATGCCGTCCATCGTTTCACCTGCCTGGTCAACCAGGCGCGCCCCTTCGTCCACCGTGTCGACCGAGCGCCCGATCAGCTCCTTGATTTCCTTCGCCGCTGCGGCCGAACGCTGCGCCAGGTTGCGCACTTCAGACGCCACCACGGCAAAGCCCCTGCCCTGCTCGCCCGCACGGGCGGCTTCGACGGCGGCATTCAGCGCCAGGATATTGGTCTGGAAGGCGATGCCGTCGATCACGCCGATGATGTCGACGATCTTGTTCGACGATTCCTTGATCGCGCCCATGGTGTTGACCACTTGCCCCACGACGGCGCCGCCACGCGTGGCAAAGTCCGATGCGGTCACCACAAGCTGGGTAGCCTGGCGTGCGTTCTCGGCGTTTTGCTGCACGGTGGAAGTCAGCTCCTCCATCGAGGAGGCGGTTTCCTCCAGCGAGCTGGCTTGCTGCTCGGTGCGCGAAGACAAGTCCAGGTTGCCGGTGGCGATTTCGTTCGAGGCGGTAGTGATGGTGTCGGAACCGGAACGCACCTTGCCGACGGTGCGCGCCAGGCTGTCGTTCATGTTCGCCAGTGCCTGCAGCAGCTGGCCGGTTTCATCGCGGGTAGTAACGTCGATGCGCTGCGTCAGGTCGCCTCCGGCCACCGCCTCCGCCACGCCGACGGCGCGGTTCAGCGGCTGGGTGATGCTGCGGGTGACCCACCATGCGACCCAGGCCGCCAGCGCGGCCGCTGCTGCCGTCAGCACGATCATCACGTTGCGGGAGCTGCCATAAGCCTTGCCGGCAACCTCGCTGGCAGTGTTGACTGCGGCGGTCTGGTATTTCACCAGTTCGGTCAGCGCGGTCAGATAAGCCGTCTGCTCCTTGCGCACCGTGGTCAGCAGGTATTTGACGTTTTCTTCGCGCTGGCTGTCGTCCGCGGATTTCTTCAGGAAGGCCGATTGCACGACCAGGTAACGCTCGCGCGCTTCCTGCACGGCCTTGAGCTTGGCCTTGCTTTCCGCATCTTCATCATCTGAAATCAATTTGGCAAGCTTATCGAGATTGCCATCAATCTCGGCCTTCTTGTCTTCGACGCGCTTCAGCTCCTTCTTTACCGTCTCGGGCTCGGTCGAGAGCATTGCATTGCGCATGGCGCGTGCGATGTCGTTGACACCGCCGATCGCCTCGTAGGCGAGGACGACTTTCGGCACCTTGTCGCTGGCGATATCCTCGGTGCCGTCATTCAGTTTGCCCAGGTTGGCAATGCCGGTAGCGGCAATGCCAACCATGAAGGCCAGTGCGAGACCCAATCCGGCGGCCAGGCGGACGCCGATCTTCCAGTTGCCGATTCCCATACAACCTCCCTCAAGGTTACAGGGGGTCGCCTCCCTGCAAGGCTTGCTCGATGTCGCTGCGTGTCAGATCCGGGGCGAACTGCGAGATGAACTCGTAGGCATACGAACGCAAGTATGCTCCTTTGCGCAGAGCCAGTCTTGTTGTATTTGCAGCGAACAGGTGGGAAGCCTCGATGGCGCGCAAGCCCTTGTCG